>JAODNB010000042.1 GCA_025464795.1 Frankiales bacterium | reverse complement strand
TCGAGAACGCCTCCTTCAAGCCGGCGTCATCCGAGAGGTGGGCCATGATCCGCATCTCGATCTGGCTGTAGTCCGCGGTCATGAGGGCCTCGAAGCCCTCCCCTGCGACGAAGCCCTGGCGGATCTCGCGGCCCTGTGCGGTGCGGATCGGGACGTTCTGGAGGTTCGGGTTGTCGCTCGACAGCCGACCCGTCGCCGCCACCATCTGCTTGAACGTGGTGTGGATGCGGCCGTCGTCCGCGACGGTCGGGAGCAGCTGCTTCTCGACGACCATGAGCAACCGGGTGTACTCGCGGTGGGTGAGCAGCGCCTCGATGACAGGGTGCGTGCCGAGCAGGTTCTGCAGAGCGTCCGCGTCGGTCGTGTAGCCGGTCTTGATCTTCTTGGTCTTCGGCAGCCCCAGCTCGTCGAACAGCAGCGCTTGCAGCTGCTTGGGCGATCCGAGGTGGAACTCGTGCCCCACGGTGGCGTACGCCTCCTCTGCGGCGAGCTTCACCTGGTCGCGGAGGCGGCCCTCGAGGGCCGTGAGGTGCCCGACGTCGGCGGCGATGCCGACCCGCTCGCAGTCAGCGAGGACGCGCACGAGCGGCAGCTCGACATCGCGCAGCAGTGACGTCCCGCCTCGGGTGACGAGGTCGGCGTCGAGCGCGACCGCGAGGTCCGCGACAGCTCGGGCGCGCAGTAGGGCGTCTTCAGCGAACGTCTCGTCCTCACCGCCCTCGAAGCTGAGCTGTCCCTGGTCGGAGCTCTCCTGGCGCAGCTCGGTGCGCAGGTAGCGCAACGACAGGTCACCGAGGTCGAACACGCCCTGCCCGGGCAGGGCGAGGTAGGCAGCCAGCGCGGTGTCGGAAGTCAGCCCCTGGAGCCGCCAGCCCCGCCCCTCGAGCGAGTGGGTCGGCCCCTTGCTGTCGTGCATCGCCTTCTCCACGGTGGGGTCGGCGAGCCAAGCGGCCAGAGCGGTGTCGTCCTCCGGCGTCAGCTCGGACAGGTCGAGGTACGCCGCGTCGTTGTCCCGCGGCTCCTCCGAAGAGGCGAGCGCGATCGCGAGACCTGTCGCGTCTCCGGTGCCCCGGGCCCAGGCCCCGCGGACGTGCAGGCCGACCCGTTCGGCGCGTGGCAGGCCGGCGAGGAAGCCGGCGACCTCGCCCGGTCCGAGGATTCGCACGTCGACCTCGAAGCCCTGGTCGGCCTCGGGCTCGGCCGAGGTCAGCGTGTCCCAGAGCCGCTCGCGCAGCACCCTGAACTGCAGGGCGTCGAAGACCTTGTGGACCTCGTCGCGGTCCCACTGCTGGATCGCGAGGTCGTGCGGCCCCGCGGACAGCGGCACTGTGCGGACGAGCTCGGTGAGCTGGCGGTTCTGCATGACGCTCGCGAGCCCGGCCCGCAGGTTGTCGCCGACCTTGCCCTTGACCTCGTCCACGTGGTCGACAAGACCGGCGATGTCGCCGTACTGCTGGATGAGCTTGGTCGCCGTCTTCTCGCCGAGGCCGGGGATGCCGGGCAGGTTGTCGGACGGGTCGCCGCGGAGCGCCGCGAACTCGGGGTACTGCGACGGGCTGAGGCCGTACTTCTCCTGCACGGCGTCAGGGGTCATCCGGCGCATGTCCGAGACTCCCCGCGAGTTGTACAGGACCGTGATGCGCTCGTTGACGAGCTGGAACGCGTCCCGGTCGCCGGTGACGATGAGGACGTCCATGTCGTCCGCAGCTGCCTGGGTGGCCAGCGTCGCGATGACGTCGTCGGCCTCGAAGCCCTCAGCCGTGACGACCGGGATGCGCAGGGCGTCGAGGACCTCGTGGACGAGCGACACCTGGCCCTTGAAGTCTGCAGGCGACTCGGATCGGGTGGCCTTGTAGTCCGCGTAGGCCTCGTGCCGGAAGTTCCGCTTCGAGACGTCGAAGGTCACGGCGACGTGCGTCGGGGTCTCGTCGCGCAGCACGTTGATGAGCATGGCCGTGAACCCGTAGACGGCGTTGGTGGGCTGACCGTCCGTCGTGCTGAAGTTCTCCACCGGGAGGGCGAAGAAGGCCCGGTACGCGAGCGAGTGACCGTCGAGCAGCAGCAGGCGGGAGCGCGTCACGTCCCGGAGTCTAGGAGTCGCCGCCGTCAGCGCTGCCGAGCGGGAGGCTGAGGCCAGCCATCCTGGCCACCGGGCGCTTGGAGCGTCGCACGACCTGCGGAAGGGACCGGTCGGCCTGCAGGAGACGACGTCGGACGAGAGCAACAGGGGCTGTACGACGCACGGCCAGCGGCGCGAAGCCGAGCCGGGCGAAGAAGCGCGCGGCGTCACGTGAGCCGGGATGGACGGAGACGACGAGCTGGTCGATGCCGCGCTCCTCAGCGAACGACGCAGCGGCGGCGACGAGCGCCTTCCCAGCACCTCGACGGCGGTGCTTGTCGGGCACCACCGCATGGCTCACGTGGACCGCGGGGATGTCCAGCAGCGCGTTCGCGCTGGAGACCGTGAGCAGAGCCATGCCCAGCGGCTCCTCAGGGGCGCCGTCAGCGCCGCCGACGGCCAGGACGAGGTGCCGGTCGGGGTCGGCGATGGCTTCGGTGTAGCGCTGCGACAGGGCCGTACGGCTGGCCATCGTCCCGCCGCGGTTGCGGCCGTCAGCAGGGAGCACCTGGTCGCGCAGCTCGGCACCGAGCTCCAGCAGCGTGGGAAGGTCCTCGAGCGTCACCGCTCGCACCCGAACAGGGTTCCACGCCACGCGCTCATCTCCTGGGGTCTGGGTTCCCTTGGGGTAAGCGCCACCCTACTCAGAAGCTCCGGCCGCGCCAGTCGGTCGTGCGCACGTTGACCGCCCTCGACCTCAGGTCTAGGTTTGCCGCTGGGCAGGGTCCGGTGTTGCCGAGTAGAGAACGCGCAGGGTCGGGGAAGACCTGCACGGAGCCAAAGGCGACCCGGGCCCTTCTCGTCCGCTCCCTGCGCGGCTCAGTCCTCGCCGAGGTAGGCCTTGCGGACGTTCTCGTCCTTCAGCAGCTCCTTGCCCGGCCCGGACAGCACGACCCTGCCGGTCTCGAGCACGTAGCCGACGTCGGCGAGGGCCAGCGCCGCGGAGGCGTTCTGCTCCACGAGCAGGATGGTCGTGCCCGTCGACTTGAGCTCCGCGATCGTCTCGAAGATGAGCTGGATCATGATCGGCGACAAGCCCATCGACGGCTCGTCGAGCATGAGCAGCCGCGGCGAGCTCATCAGGGCCCTGCCGATGGCGAGCATCTGCTGCTCACCACCCGACAGGGTCCCGGCCTTCTGCGCCCGCCGCTCGAGCAGCCGAGGGAACCGGTCGAACACCGCGCCGACGTCCTTGGCGATGCTGTCGCCCTTGCGGGTGTAGGCGCCGAGCTCCAGGTTCTCCTCGACCGTCATGAGGGGGAAGATCCTTCGCCCTTCGGGCGAGTGCGCGATGCCTTGCTTCACGATCTCGTGCGCCTTGACCGTGTCGAGGCGCTGACCGTCGAACAGGATCTCGCCGGACACCGGCCGCAGGAGCCCTGAGACGGTGCGCAGGGTCGTCGTCTTGCCGGCGCCGTTGGTGCCGATGAGGGTGACGACCTGCCCCTCGTCGACGTCCAGGCTGATGCCCTTGATGGCCTCGATGGCGCCGTACGCGACTCGGAGGTCCCGCACCTCCAGCATGGACATCTAGGACTCCCCCGCTGTGTCTTCGGTCGGCTTGCCGAGGTAGGCAGCGATGACCCGCTCGTCGGACTGGACCTCAGCCGGAGATCCCTCGAGGAGCTTCTCCCCCTGGACGAGGACGGCCACCCGGTCGCAGAGGCCGAACACGAAGCGCATGTCGTGCTCGATGAGGACGACGGCGATGCCCTTGCCCTGGACGGCGCGGACGAGGTCACGGGCGGCCGCTGTCTCGTTCGGGTTCATGCCGGCGGTCGGCTCGTCGAGCAGCAGCAGACCCGGCTCGGTGGCCAGAGCCCGAGCTATCTCCAGGCGGCGCTGATCGCCGTACGGCAGCGACTTGGCGAGCTCGTCCCCAACCCTGCCGAGGCCGACGAAGGTGAGCAGCTCGCGCGCCTTCTCCTCGGACTCCCTCTCCTCGCGGTGGTAGCGGGGTCCGCGTCCGACCGCGGCGAGGACACCGGCCTTCGTCCGGGTGTGGCGTCCGACCATGACGTTCTCGAGCGCCGTCATGTTGTTGAACAGCCGGATGTTCTGGAAGGTACGAGCGACGCCGGCCTTGGTGATGAGGTCCGGGCGCCCGGGCAGCTGGGAGCCCTTGTACAAGACCGAACCGGCAGTGGGGGTCTCCATGCCGGTGAGGCAGTTGAAGAAGGTGGTCTTGCCTGCGCCGTTGGGCCCGATGAGACCCACGACCTCACCCTCGTTGACGACGAGGGAGACGTCCTTGACGGCAGTCAGACCGCCGAACCGCTTCGTGACGGAGGTGGCTTCGAGGACGCTCATGCCATGTGCTCCCCGTGGCCGGGCGGCATGGAGAGCGCGTCGGCCCCGCCGCTGTCGTCGTGGAACTCGCGCTTTCGGCGGGAGCTCGGGATGAGCCCTTCCGGCCGGAAGCGCATGATCAGGACCAGCACCACGCCGAAGACGAGCAGTCGCAGGTCCTGCAGGAACCGCAGCTTCTCCGGGATGAGGTACAGGATCGTCGCCCCGACGAGGGCACCAGGGACGGTGCCCATGCCACCGAGGATGACGGCCGCCAGGAGCAGCGCCGACTCGAGGAAGGTGAACGAGTCCGGGGTCGCCACCTTCACCACGTGGGCGTCGACGGTGCCCGCCGCGCCGGCGAGGGTGGCGCCCAAGGCGAACGCGAGCAGCTTCAGTCGGGTGGTGTTGATGCCGGTCGCGGCCGCCGCCAGCTCGTCCTCGCGGATGGCCACCCAGGCCCGGCCGATCCGGGATTCGGACAGTCGCAGGAACGCCGTCATGACCACGACGAGCACCACGATCTCGAGCCAGTAGTAGTTGGCCTGGAAGGGCAGGTCCACCCCGAGGAAGTGGTGGTTGTCGCCGAAGCTGAAGCTCCCGATGGTCAGGTCGGGGATGTTGCTGACCCCGTTGGGCCCGTTGGTCAGCGACGGCCCCGAGTTGCCGTCCAGGTTGTTCGCGGTGATGCGGAAGATCTCGCCGAAGCCGAGGGTCACGATGGCGAGGTAGTCGCCGCGTAGGCGCAGCGTCGGCGCTCCGAGCAGGATGCCGAACAGCCCTGCCACGGCGGCGCCCAGGAAGATGACGAAGACGAACGGGATGTGCGTGTGGATGGTGCTCGTCACGCTGCCGCTCACCAGTGCGGCGACGTAGGCACCGACCCCGAAGAAGGCGATGTAGCCGAGGTCGAGCAGGCCCGCGAGGCCGACGACGATGTTCAGCCCGACGGCAGCCGCAGCGAAGACGCCGATCGAGGCAGCGATGCGAAGGGCGTAGCCGTTGCCGTTCTGGGTGAACGGGAACGCCGTGGCCGCGATCATCCCGGCCGCCAGGAAGACCGTCGGGTGCTTCTTGGTGATGGCGCTGAGGTCGGCCAACAGGCCGAGGCGGGTCGCGACGAGGGCGAGTCCGATGAGGAGCAGCAGGAACGCCAGGAACTCACCGTCGTTCGTCAGGGCGTTGATCGAGATCGCCCCTCGAATGACGACGTCGTTGGGACGGCCGACGTTCGCCGACTGGATCCCCAGCCCGTGCACGAAGACGTACAGCGCCACGGCCGTCGAGCCGGCGGTGAGCAGCCACTCCGCAGGGAGGGCCCACGGCGCGTCCGGCAGCGACCGCGGCGGCGAGCTCGCAGGTCGCGAGGGGTCCAGCCCGAGCCCACCGAGCAGGTAGACGAGCGCTCCGGCGAGAGCCACCCAGGCACCCGCGTTGACGTAGTCGGCGCCTCCCCCGGAGTACCCGATGAAGAACACGGTGAGGCCAGTGATGAGGAACGCGAACGTGCTCGCAGCCCGGACGGCCCGCGCGCTACCGGGGACCTGTCGGAGCAGCAGCGCTGCCACCAATGCGAGCAGGAGCGGCCCGATCCGCGCTCCCCCAGGACCTGCCAGGGTCATCTTCCCCGGGAAGCCGGAGAACCTCGCCCAGGGCAGCACCGAGCCGACGACGAGCAGCACTGCGCCGGCGAGGGCGACCACGCGGGCCTGCGACCCGACCGCCCTGCGGTAGGAGCTCCCGGCGGCGGTCATGCCCGCGCCGCCACACGCTCGCCGAGCAGACCGCTCGGTCGGAAGACCAGCACGAGGATGAGGACCACGAAGGCCCACGCGTCCTTCCAGGCGCCGCCCGAGAACGGGTCAGGCGCGTACTGCGTCGCCATCACCTCGACGATGCCGAGGGTGAAGCCGCCGAGCACGGCGCCGGAGATGTTGCCGATGCCTCCGAGGACAGCAGCTGTGAAGGCCTTCACACCCGTGAGGAAGCCCATGCGGGGGTCGACCGTGCCGAACTGCAGGCCCGAGGCAAGACCCGAGACGGCGGCGAGCGCGGCACCGAGCACGAACGCGGTGACGATGATGCGGTCGGTGTCGATGCCCATGAGCCGGGCGGTGTCGGGGTCCTGCGCCGTCGCCTGCATCGCGCGGCCGGTGCGGCTGCGGCGGACGAACGTCGACAGCGCCACCATGCCGATGACCGCGACGACGACAGTCAGCAGTCGGGGTGCGGAGATCTCGACGCTGGCCCCGAGGGAGAACTGGTGGCTGGGGTCGACGAGCTGCGGGAAGGGCCGCGGCGACTTCGCGGGGTAGAAGTTGCGCACCAGCTCCTGCAGGAAGATCGAGACGCCCAGCGCCGTGATCAGCGGCGCCAGCCGGGGTGCACCGCGCAGCGGCCGGTAGGCGAAGCGCTCCATGAGCAGCGCAGCGGTGATGGAGACGACCATGCCGCCCAGCAGCATGAGGACCAGCGCGAGCACCACGGGCGTCCCGCCCGGCAGGAGCACGGTGTACGTGAACAGGGCGCCGAAGCCGCCCAGCATGTAGATCTCGCCGTGGGCGAAGTTGATGAGCTGCACGATGCCGTAGACCATCGTGTAGCCCAGGGCCACGAGGCCGTAGGTCGCACCCAGGACCACGCCGTTCACCAGCTGCTGCAGGAAGGTCTGCAACGGAGCTCCTCTCGCCTCAAGGGCGGTTCGAAGGGACGGTACGACGAGGGGGCGGTGACCGCCTGGTCACCGCCCCCTCGCCTACGGACTACCCGCCGAACGTGCCGCTCTTGGCGGCCACGAACTTGCCGTCCTTGACGGAGTACACCGTCAGGATCTTGGTGTTGGTGTCACCGAACTGATCGAAGCTGATCTTGCCGGTGACGCCCTCGAAGTCGGAGTCCTGGACCTCCTTGGTGACCTCGTCACGCACGGCCTGCCCCGACTTCTTGCCATCCCCGACAGCCTTGGCCAGCGCCTTGATGATGGCGTTGGCTGCGTCGTAGGACGCCGCGCCGTACGGGTCGGCCGGGTCCGCGTAGGCCGCGGCCTTGTAGTCCGTGAGGAACTGCTTGGCCGACGCGAGCGAGTCGGTCGGCGCGCCGAGCGCGGTCGCCAGGTCGCCGTTCGCGGAAGCGCCGGCGATCTTGATGTACTCGGCGGCATCCACACCGTCGCCACCCATCAGCGGGATGTTGAGCCCGCCGGCCTTCATCTGCTTGGTGAGCAGCGATGCCTCGGGGTACTCCCCGCCGTAGAACAGGAAGTCCGGCTTCGCGGCCTTCAGCTTCGTGACGATGGCCGAGAAGTCCTTGTCACCAGGGTTGATCGTCTCGGTCGGCAGGACGGTGGCGCCGTCGGCCTTGGCCTGCTTGGCGAACGCCTCTGCGAGTCCCTGACCGTACGCCTTCTTGTCGTGCACGATGGCGATGGTCTTCTTGCCGAGGTCCTTGACGGCGTAGTCCGCCGCGAACGGGCCCTGGATGTCGTCGGTCGCGCAGACGCGGAAGTAGCTCTTGTACGGACGGGTCTGCGTACCGCCCGTCGCGAGCACACCGCGGTTGGTGAGGTCGACGTTGGAGTTCGACGGCGAGATCGAGGCGATGTTCGCCTGCGACAGCACCGGAGCGGTGGACTTCGCCACGCTGGAGTTCAGCGGACCGACCACGCCGATGACGCTCGAGTCCGCGACCAGCTTCGCCGCGACCTGGGCGCCGACCTCGGCCTTGGCCGTGTCGTCCTCGGCGTCGAGCTTCAGCGTGACGCCCTTGATGGTCTTGTTCTCGTTGGCCTGCTTGATGGCGAGCTCTACGCCGTTCTTGATGCCGTTGCCGACCGCGGACAGGTCGCCGCTGAGCGGCGCGATGACGCCAAGGGTCAGCGTGATGTTGCCGCTGCCCGAGCCGCTCTCGCTCTTGGAACCACAGGCCGACAGGACAAGGGCACCGATGATCAGCGGTGCGGCTACTCGGACGAGACGGGGTGCTTGCACGTGCGACCTCCAGCAGTGGAGCGCCGGCGAGTCCGGCGCTCTGCGTCATTCAGCGCGCCGAAACCTACTCACGCTTCGCCCCAAGACCAAGCACCTGGCTAGCCCGAACGGCGCTGTTGCCGGACCGTGACCCTGCCGAAACCTCTACGGCGCGCTCTCGGACGGGGCAAACGCGGGCGTATCCGGTCCAGCCAGCCCATCCACGACGTCCTGCGCGACCGTGCGCATGGAACGCCGCTGATCCATGGACGCGCGTTGGATCCAACGGAACGCCTCCGGCTCCGTGAGGCCGTGCTGGGTCTGGAGGACGCCCTTGGCCCTGTCGACGAGCTTGCGGGCCTCGAGCCGCCCGGTGAGGTCGGCGACCTCGCCCTCCAGCGCCACGATCTCGGCGAACCGCGACACGGCCATCTCGATCGTGGGCAGCAGGTCCTTCTTCTGGAAGGGCTTGACGAGGTACGCCATCGCGCCGGCCTCCCGGGCGCGTTCGACCAGGTCCCGCTGGCTGAACGCGGTGAGGATGACCACGGGAGCGACCCGTGCCCGCACGATCTGCTCCGCAGCCGAGATGCCGTCCAGCACAGGCATCTTGACGTCGAGGATGACCAGGTCCGGCTTGAGCTCACCGGCCATCCGCACGGCCGTCTCGCCGTCCCCGGCCTCGCCCACCACCACGAAGCCCTCCTCCTCGAGCATCTCCTTGAGGTCGAGGCGGATGAGCGCCTCGTCTTCGGCGAGCACGACGCGGCGGGGGGAGGTCTCGGACACGGCTCCAATCTAGCGAGCCGCCCGGCTCGCCTGGCGCGCCGCTCGCCCGTCGACCCGCTCGCTGCGCTCGCTCTCTCCTCCTGCTCGCTGGTTGCTCGCTAGGCTGCCGGCAGGTTCCGCCCCCGTCGCGCAACCGGCAGACGCACGGTGCTCAAACCACCGACAGTGTGGGTTCGAATCCCACCGGGGGCACGCGCACCCGCTGAGACGGGCGTCATCCTAAAGTCACACAGAGTCACGTCCGAATAACTCATTGTGACTAAGAGGATGCTGGCCATCGCCGCCATCGTGGGCGCGCTCCTCAGCCCGTTTCTCGCCGCTCCGGCCCACGCTTCGGGTGACGACTACCCCTACCGGACCGACACGACGCAGGCCGCAGACCCGTGGGGCTTCACCAAGCGCCAGTGCGTCAGCTTCGCCGCCTGGGAGCTCAAGCAGGCTGGCGTCACCCTCAGCAACAGCGACAACACCTGGGGAAGCGCTTACCACTGGGACGACGCCGCGAAGGCCAAGGGGATCCGCATCGGCGTGACGCCGGTCGTCGGGGCGATCGCCCAGTGGAACGCCAACGAGCGCTCGACGTACTACCCCGGTGGTACGGCGACCGGCTACATCCAGGCGGGGGCGTACGGCCACGTCGCCGTCGTCATCCGGACCTACGCAGACAAGTCGGCGCTCGTGGAGCAGTACAACATGAGCGGAAACCGCTCGTACTCCACGATGCACGTCAAGGCGCCCCGGTACCTCTACTTCCGGTAGCAGCGGGTGCGGGACTAGCTCTCGGGCGCCGGGACCGGACTCGTGGGCAACGGGTCTCCGAGCCGCCAGACGCGCAGCGCGTTCGTCGACCCGCTGGTCGCCGGCGGGCTGCCCGCGACGATCGTCACGTACTCGCCCTTCTCCATGCGTCCGAGGCCGAGCATGGCGCTGTCGACCTGGCGCACCATCTCGTCGGTGTGCTGGACCGTCGAGACCAGGAACGTCTCCACGCCCCACACCAGCGAGAGCTGGCTGCGCACCTCAGGCGTGGGCGTGAAGGCGAGCAGCGGGATCGGCGAGCGGTGCTCGGCCAGCCTGCGTGCGGTGTCGCCGGACTGCGTGAAGGCGACCAGTGCTCTGGCACCCACCTGTGCCCCGACCGCAGCCGCCGCCTTCGCGATCGCACCGGCGATGTTCGAGGACTCCCTCTCGATCGCCGGTACCTGGTCGAGCCCCTCCTCGGCCGCCACGATGATGCGCGCCATGGTGGCCACCGTCTCGACGGGATAGGCGCCCACGCTCGTCTCCCCCGACAGCATCACGGCGTCCGCGCCGTCGAGGACGGCGTTCGCGACGTCGGAGGCCTCAGCCCGCGTGGGGCGCGAGTTGGTGATCATCGAGTCCAGCATCTGCGTCGCGACGATGACCGGCTTCGCCTGCTCCCGGGCCATCCGCACCGCGCGCTTCTGGATGATGGGGACGCGCTCGAGGGGCATCTCCACCCCGAGGTCACCCCGGGCGACCATGAGGCCGTCGAAGGCCTCGACGATCTGAGCGAGGTTGTCGACGGCTTGCGGCTTCTCGATCTTCGCGAGCACCGGGAGCCGGGCGCCGGACTCGTCCATGATCTCGTGGACCCGGTCGATGTCGGCAGCGCTGCGGACGAACGACAGCGCGATCATGTCCGCCCGCAGGGTCATCGCGAAGCGCAGGTCGGCCTCGTCCTTGTCGCTCAGGGCAGGGACGCTGACACCGACTCCAGGAAGGGACAGGCCCTTGTTGTTCGAGACCGGCCCGCCCTCGGTGACCTGCAGGCTCACCCTCGGCCCGTCGACGCCGACCACCTTGAGACCGACCTTGCCGTCGTCGACGAGGAGCCGGTCGCCGACGGTCACGTCACCTGCCAGCCCCTTGTACGTCGTCGACACCACGTCGTGGGTGCCCTCGACGTCCTCGGTCGTGATGGTGACGACCTCGCCCGTCGCCCAGATGACCGGGCCGTCGACGAAGGTGCCCAGACGGATCTTCGGGCCCTGCAGGTCAACGAGCACCCCAACGCCTCGGCCGGACTCGTCGCTGGCCTGCCGTACCCACGTGTAGGCCTGGGCGTGATCCTCGTAGGCGCCGTGGCTGAAGTTCAGGCGAGCCACGTCCATGCCCGCGTAGACGAGGGCACGGACCCGCTCGTACGAGTGGGTGGCTGGGCCGAGGGTGCAGACGATCTTGGCGCGACGCTTCATGCCGCGGTCTCTCTCATAGGACGAGCCTATGACCCGGCTTCCCAGGCGCTGAGCAGCACGTCGCTGACGGTCGTGGTGAGCAGGTCCTCGAGGCAGATCGCCTGGACCGCCGCGGTGACCGCCATCCCGAGCGACTGAGCGTCCTCGCCGGTGCTGGCCGCGCTGAGCCGCAGCTGGCGGGCAGCGGCCAGCTGGGCCCTGGCGACGTCGGTCAGCCGGTCGTGCTCGAAGGCTGCCCAGCAGGCCTCGTGCATCGCGGTGCTCCAGGCGAGCCGGCCGCGCTGGGCTCGGTGGGCGTCCGCGGTGCGTTGCCACTGGTGGCCGTGGCGCCTGCCGATGGCCTCGAGCAGGAGCTGGAGACGTGCCGAGGGCCGGGTGAGGGCGGGCGGCACCGGGTCGAGCGCCTGCGTCCAGGGACCGTTCAGGGCCGCCAGGTCGCTCAGGGCAGCGCGCCGACCGGCCCACGCCACAGTGACGGCGCCCTGGGCCGTCTGCAGGGCCGGAGCGGGGACCTCGAGCTCAGCGGCGAGCAGGCCGTGGAGGTCCTCAAGACCGCCCACCAGGGTCCCGCTCAGCGCCTGGACGAGGGTGCGGCTCCGCTGCCTGCTCGGCGGCCCCAGGGCTCCTGTAGCGGCGACGTCCCCCGTGAAGGACGTCTTGCGGACCTCGGGCGTGCCGCCCGCCAGCACCCGCTTCCGCACTGCTTCACTTGCCGGCCTGCGCATTCGGCTGACCTCGTCGTCGGTCAGCGCGAGCGCGCGGTCCACGACGTCCGCGACAGCGGCGCCGTTCGGGTGCCGCACGAGGTCAAGGGCCAGCACGGCGCTCGAGACCAGGGAGTACACGCCGCCAGTGTTCCCCAACCGAGCAGCCTCGAACGCCGAACCACCCGTCCGGCCCAGCGCTCCAACGCGGGTGCGGTGGAACGCCGCGGCCGATGACCGCGTCAGGGCACCGCACCCCACCTGGTCGACCGGCGGAGAGGGGCAGCTACATGCCGCGGGAGGTGGTGAGGACCGGGGCCGGCAGCGTCGAGGAGCCGGTGAGGTAGGCGTCGACCGCGGCCGCACACGAGCGGCCCTCGGCGATCGCCCACACGATGAGGGACTGACCACGACCCATGTCACCGGCGACGAACACCCCGGGGACCGTCGACTCCCACGAGCCGGAGCGGACCACGTTGCCGCGGCCGTCGATCTGCACACCGAGGTCCTCGAGCAGACCGGACGTCTGTGGACCCGTGAACCCCATGGCCAGCAGGATCAGCTGAGCCGGGAGGGTCTTCTCCGTACCGG
>JAODNB010000040.1 GCA_025464795.1 Frankiales bacterium | reverse complement strand
GCGCTGCGGCGACTGGGACGCGACCTGCGCGCGCTGGACCGCATCGCCAACTCCCATGATCCCGATGCGCCCTCTCGACTTCCCGCCCCGTCCGCCGAGCTGTTGCGCGAGGCCGTCGCCGACCCGCGGACTCTCGTGATGCTCGACGCCCAGGTGGCGCGGCCGGCCGCTCGCCTGGCTGTGCTGCTGGAGGCGGCGCGCACCAGGCTCGCCGAGGGCCCGGAGGCGGCTCTCTGGGAGCTGTGGTCCGGTAGCCCGTGGCCGCAGCGCCTCGAGGCGGCCTCGCTGGCCGGCGGCGCCGGCGGACGTGCTGCCGACCGGGACCTCGATGCCGTGGTCGCGCTGTTCGCCACGATCAGCCGGGCGCAGGACAAACGCGCCGGCAAGGTCACTGCGCTGCTCGACGAGATTGAGGCGCAGCAGATCCCCGGCGACTCCCTGGCCGACACCGGGGTCCGCGGTGAGGCCGTGCGGCTGCTCACCGCTCACCGCAGCAAGGGCCTCGAGTGGGACGTCGTCATCGTGTGCGGTGTGCAGGAGGGGGTGTGGCCCGATCTGCGCCGCCGGTCCACGCTGCTCGAGAGCGAGCGGCTCGACGCCCAGGGGCTGCGCGAGCCCTCGGACCGGGCCTCGCTGATGGCCGACGAGCGCCGGCTTTTCTACGTCGCCCTGACGCGAGCGCGACGCCGGCTCGTGGTGACCGCGGTCGACGCACCTGAGGACGACGGGGACCGCCCGAGCAGGCTGATCGGTGAGCTCGGCATCGAGGTCACCGAGCACCTGGACCGGATCGCGAGACCCCTGTCGCTTCCCTCGCTGGTCGCGACGCTGAGGCGCCGGGCAGTCGACCCGAGGAGCAGTGAGGGCATGCGTCGCGCGGCCGCGAGCCGGCTGGCGAGGCTGGGCGCGAGCGTCGACGACGACGGCCGGCCACTCGCTCCGTCGGCTGTGCCGGACCGCTGGTGGGGACTGGCCGACACCACCGAGTCCGAGCGGGCGCTGGTCGCCGAGGGAGAGCCGATCAAGCTGTCAGGCACCTCGCTCGCGGGTCTTGACGAGTGCCCGCTGCGGTGGTTCCTCGAGCACGAGGTGCACGCGACGTCACCGGCCAGCACCGCGATGGGCTTCGGCGGCGTCCTGCACGCGTTGGCCCACGAGGTGGCGAAGGGCGTCACTCCACCGGACCTCGACGTGCTCATGACCCGGCTCGACAAGGTGTGGGCGCAGCTCGCCTACGACGCGCCCTGGCAGTCCGAGCAGCAGCACGACGAGGCACGCGAAGCACTGCGCCGGTTCCTCGTCTGGCAGGCCGCCCCGCGCGGACGGACCCTGATCGACACCGAGGTCCCCTTCGAGGTCCCGCTCGACGTCGAGGGCGTCCCGGTGAAGCTCCGCGGCTTCATGGATCGGGTCGAGCTCGACGAGGAGGGGCGCGTCCACGTGGTCGATCTCAAGACCGGGAAGACGGCCCCTGGCAGGAAGGACCTCGAGTCGCACGCGCAGCTCGGCACCTACCAGCTCGCCGTCCGTGAGGGCGCTCTCGGCGAGCAGCACCGAGAGGTCGGCGGCGCCGAGCTGGTGTTCCTACGGCTCGACGGACCCGACGGCGCAAAGGTGCCTCAGCAGTCCCCGATCCCGGACGGTCCCGGGTGGGTCGACGACCTGCTGGCGACTGCGGTGCAGCGCGTGCTGCACGAGTCGTTCCCACCCACGCCGCAGGACCACTGCGACCGGTGCGCCTTCCGCAGCTGCTGTCCCGCACAGCCCGACGGTCGCCAGGTCGTCGAGTGACCACCCCACCACGTCGCTCGCTTCGCTCACGACGCGCCGGGGACCCCGGATGAAGCCACAGGACCTCGCCACGCTGCTCGGCGTGCCGTTCACCGACGACCAGCTCCGGGCGGCCACGGCCGACCTGGAGCCGGGGCTCATCGTCGCCGGGGCGGGCTCCGGCAAGACGACGGTCATGGCGGCTCGCGTCGTCTGGCTGGTTGCCACGGAGCAGGTGCTCCCGGAGAACGTGCTCGGCCTCACCTTCACGAACAAGGCCGCCGCCGAGCTGGCCGGTCGCATCCGCAAGAGCCTGGCCCAGGCCGGCATCCGCACCATCGACGACGGCGAGCCCGTGGTGTCGACCTACCACGCCTTCGCCGGTCGGCTCGTCACGGAGCACGGTCTGCGGCTCGGCGTCGAGCCCCGATCTCGGCTGCTTGCGGACGCGACCCGCTACCAGCTCGCGGCCCGGGCGCTCCGCCGCTACCGCGGCCCCATCGTCGAGCTCGCCCGCCCGCTGACCATGCTCGTCGGTGAGCTCGTCTCCCTGGACGCCGAGCTGTCGGAGCACCTCATCGACCCCGAGGACCTGCTGGCCTGGGACAGGCAGTGGCTCGCGCACGTCGAGGAGGCCCTCGCGGTCTGCGGCGAGCTCAAGGGACACACCACCCACTGCGGCACGCTCGAGAAGTACGCCCGGAGCTCGCGCCAGCGGGCCGAGCTCGCCCAGCTCGTCATGTCCTACCGGGGCATGAAGCGCGACCTCGACGCGATCGACTTCGGTGATCAGGTCGCTCTGGGCGCGCGGCTGGCCGAGACCGTGCCGGAGGTAGGTGTGCTCGAGCGCGACACCGCTCACGTGGTCCTGCTCGACGAGTACCAGGACACCTCGGTGGCTCAGCGCCGGATGCTCGCCGGCCTGTTCGGTGGAGGCCACCCGGTCACGGCGGTCGGTGACCCCTGCCAGGCGATCTACGGCTGGCGTGGTGCGTCGGTCGCCAACCTCGACGGCTTCCCGACCCACTTCCCCTTGTCCTCAGGCGATCCGGCAAAGACCTACAGCCTGTCGGTGAACCAGCGCAGTGGTGGTCGGCTGCTCGCCCTGGCCAACAAGGTGTCTGCTGCCCTGCAGCGCAAGCACGACGTCGCGGCGCTCAGTGCTCCCCAGCCGAAGGCAGAGCTCGGCCGCGTCGTTGCCGCCTTGCACGAGACCTGGCCGCAGGAGGTGTCGTGGGTCGCCGATCAGGTCGAGGCCGCGCACGCAGCAGGCACGCCGTGGAAGGAGATCGCGGTGCTGGTCCGGGCGCGACGTGACTTCGGTGACCTGCACGGCGCTCTCGTCGCTCGCGGCGTCCCCGTCGAGGTGGTCGGCCTCGGCGGCCTGCTGGCCCTGCCGGAGGTGGCGGATGTCGTGGCGACGCTCGAGGTCGTCGAGGAGCCGACCGCGAACGCGGCCCTGCTCCGCCTGCTGACCGGTCCCCGCTGGAGGCTGGGCGTACGCGACCTGGCGCAGCTCGGACGACGGGGCAAGGAGCTGCTCGTCAGCGGCGTGCGCGACCCGCACCTCGACGAGGAGCCGCCTCCCGAGATCGACGCGGAGGACCTCGAGGTGGACGACACGGCCCTCGAGGAGGCCGTCGCCGGCATCGACCCCTGCGACGTCGTCGCGCTGTCCGACGTCCTCGACCTGCCGGGCCACCGCGGCTGGTCCCAGGAGGGCATCACCCGCATCACCGCCCTCGGCCGCGAGCTGCGTCACCTGCGCGGTCACCGCGACGAGCCGCTGCTCGACCTCGTCCACCGCGTCATCGAGGTGAGCGGTCTCGACGTCGAGCTGTCTGCCAGCCCTGAGGCGGTCGACGCGCGTCGGCGCGAAGCGCTGTCGTCCTTCCTCGACGTCGTGGCGGAGTTCCACGACCTCGACGGCGAGAGCTCCCTGACGTCGTTCCTGGCCTTCCTGCGGGCCGCGCAGGAGCACGAGCGCGGCCTGGACGGGGTCGCGCCCTCAGGCAGCGACGCCGTGCAGCTGCTCACCGCCCACAAGGCGAAGGGCCTCGAGTGGGACGTCGTCGTCTGCCCTGACCTCACCAAGGGGGTGTTCCCCGCGGACGTGCTCAAGGGCCGCTGGACCACCACGGCGGCGGTCCTGCCCGGCCCGTTGCGCGGTGACGTGGCGGACCAGCCCTGCCTGGACGCGCTGCTCGACAAGCCCTCGGTGGCGACCTACGAGACCCAGTGCCGCGAGCACCTCGAGCGCGAGGAGCGCCGGCTCGGCTACGTCGCCTTCACCCGGCCCCGCGGTCTGCTCATCGGCAGCGCGCACTGGTGGGGACCGACCCAGAAGAAGCTCCGCGGGCCGTCCCCTTTCCTGCAGGAGCTGAAGGAGCACGCTGAGGACGGGAACGGCCAGGTCGACGTCTGGACCGACAAGCCGACGGACGAGCACAACCCGCTGCTCACCGAGCGACCCACCTTCGTCTGGCCGACCCCCTACCTCGCAGATCCCCTGGAACGCCGGCAGGCCGCCGCCGCGCTGGTGCGCGCCGACCTCGCCGCCCTGGCTGCGTCACGGCCCCTGCCGGAGGACGAGGGGCTCACCACCTGGGAGCGGGAGGAGCTGGACCGCCTCGACCGGGAGGCCACGCTGCTCCTCGACGAGGAGCGCATCGCCCGCGCCGCCGTACGAGAGGTCCGCCTGCCGACCTCGCTCACGGCCTCACAGCTGATGCGCCTGAAGGAGGACCCCGACGGCTTCGCCCGCGAGCTGGCCCGGCCGCTGCCCCGTCCCCCGGCCCCGGCCGCGCGTCGGGGCACGCGCTTCCACGCCTGGGTCGAGACCCTGTTCGAGGACCGTCCGCTGCTCGACCCCGACGAGCTGCCGGGGGCAGAGGACGACGAGCTCGGCACCGACGACGACCTGGCGGCGCTGCAGGAGGCCTTCCTGTCGTCGGAGTGGGCCGGGCGCAAGCCGTACGCCGTCGAGGCCCCCTTCGTACTGCCGCTCGGGGGGCGCGTCGTGCGCGGACGCATCGACGCTGTCTACGACCTCGGCAACGGTCATTGGCAGGTCGTCGACTGGAAGACGGGGCGCGAGTCGGCGGACCCTGTCCAGCTGGCGGTCTACCGCCTCGCCTGGGCCCGGCTCGTCGGTGTTGCAGCGGAGCACGTCACAGCGTCGTTCCTCTACGTCCGCACCGGTCGCGAGGTGGTGCACACCGACCTTCCCGATGAGGCAGCCCTGACAGCTCTCCTGACGGGGACCCTCGAGGTCGAGGTCCTCACCCTCCTTTAGGGACCCGTCGGGACTACTCTTTTGCGCATGTATCAGCGCATCTCTCGTGCTCTCCTCGCTGCGGCTGCAGGCACCGCCGTCGCAGCCCTCGCCGTCGGGTCCACCACGTCACTCGCCGCTGCACCGCTGCCGCGACCGGCCTGCCCGGCCGGACAGACGATGGACCCCTTGGTCCGCGCGGCCGCCGCAGCCGGACCCGTGACGATCTCGTGCCGCTCGAAGGCCGAGTCCGAGAGCGCCAAGGACCAGCTCGCCGCCAACCGGTCCAACGTGGTGCGACACGACGGTGCCTACCCCGTCACGTCCGAGGCCTACGCCAGCGCCGTCGCTCAGGCCAGTGCGCTCCCGCAGTCGTCCGCTTATGGCGGCAGCGCCTGGAAGCCGCTCGGCAAGGACGCGCTCATCGCCGACAACGCGTCGTTCGGCCCGAGCAGTGAGGGCCTGCACAACCTCGCCGGTCGCATTCAGGGCTTCGCCTACGACCCGGCTGACCCCAAGCGCTGGTACGCCGCCGTGGCGAACGGCGGTCTCTACGAGTCCGCCAACTCCGGAGGGCTGTGGCACTCGATCGGGGAGGGCCTGCCGAGCCAGATCATCGGCAGCGTCGCGGTCGCCAAGGGCGGCGTGCTCGTCGTCGGCTCAGGTGACCCGGCCTTCGGCGGCGACAGCTACGCCGGGCTGGGTGCGTTCTGGTCCGCCGACCACGGCGCCACCTGGACCCACGCGACGGGCATCCCGAACGGCACGATCACCTTCCGCGTCGCGGTCGACCCGACCAATGCGGCGATCGTCTACCAGGCCACCGGGAAGGGCCTCTGGCGCTCGACCGACGCCGGACGGACCTATCGGAACGTGAACCTCCCGACGACCTGCACCTCGCTGACCAAGGCCACCTGCTTCTTCGCGAACATCGTCAGCGACGTCGTGGTCCGTCCCAAGGGAGGCGCCAGCCCGGGGACGTACAAGGGTGGCGAGGTCCTGGCGGCCGTGGGCTGGCGGGCCGGTACCGCGAAGAACGCTGCGGGACTTCCGCAGGCCCCGCGCGACGGGATCTACACCTCGAGCACCGGCGCCCCGGGCACCTTCACGTTCGTCGACCCGGCTGCCTCCGGTTTCCCGAACATCGACCGTGCGGGCCGCACGGCCCTCGGCATGGCCATCGGCAGCAACCAGAACCACGGCTACGTCTACGCCCTGGTCGAGGACCCGAGCCGCTTCAACAAGCAGACCGCCATCGGTGACACCCCGGCCCTTCCGCCGACCGGCACGCCGATCAACGGCACCCTGAACCCGACGGTCCTCAACGGCGTCTACGCCTCGAAGGACTTCGGGCAGCACTGGACGCTGATGGCCGACGCCGACCAGATGGATGCCCCGACGCACCAGTCCGCACTCGGCGGGACCGAGTGCGCGCTGGGGTACTGCGCAGGCGTGCAGTCCTGGTACAACGAGTGGGTCCAGCCCAGCCCGGCCGCGAACGAGACGGCTGAGGACGGCACGCCGCTGTTCCTGTCGTTCGGTCTCGAGGAGGTCTGGGGCGGCAGCGCCGCGATCCCGACCGTGCCGAACACCTCGAACTTCGGCGTCTTCGGCCGCTACTTCTCGGGCAGCACCTGCTTGGCGCTCAACAACCCGCTCGGCGGCTTCTGCCCGACCACGGGCGGCCAGCAGGGCTCGACGGTGCACCCGGACCAGCACGCCGCGATGTACGTCCCGAAGGGCGTCAACGCGACGCTCGTCGTCGGCAACGACGGCGGCGCCTACGCGCAGGCTCAGCAGACCGGCAACAGCACGACGCCCTACGACAACGACCACTGGGGCAACGGCATCAACCACGGGATGCACACGCTCCTGCCCTACGACGCGGAGATGGCCAAGGACGGCACGGTCTACGGCGGGCTCCAGGACAACGGCGAGCTGAAGATCACCCCCGGTGGGGAGCAGTACATGAGCTACGGCGGAGACGGCTTCTTCTCCGCCGTCGACCCGGACAACTCCAAGATCGCCTACGAGGAGTACACCGGCGGCGACATCTCCGTCACCACCGACGGTGGGCTGAACTGGAGCGACATCCAGCCCTGCTACATGGATGCGCAGTTCTCGACGCCCTTCCTCATGGACCCGACCGACGCCAGGCACCTGGTCGCCGGTGGCAGTGAGGTCGAGGAGACGACCTTCGGTCCGAACACGACGACGGCCGCGTACCTCGGGCTGACCGGCACGGACAAGTCGGCGACGTGCGGGACCGGCGCGCCGGTCTTCGGGTCGTCGACGGACTGGCGCTCGGTCTACAACCTCGGCACGACCGCCGGCTACACGAACACCACCAGCGCCGTCGACACCCTCGGCGATGCGACCTACGTCGGCTTCTGCGGGTCGTGCGACATCGTCACCCAGGGGCTGCCCTTCCACAGCGGGATCGCGACGAACGTCGGTGGCGACAAGGCGCCGAAGCGGATGACGTCGAACGGGTGGCACACGGCGAAGGCGATCGGCCTGCCGAACCGGATCGTCAACGGCGTCACGATCGACCCGAAGAACCCACGCACGGTCTACGTCACCCTCGGTGGGTACGGCCGTCGGTGGATCCCGCCGGGCTCCCTCGGTGATGACGTCAGCAAGGTCGGTTCGGGTCACGTCTTCGTCAGCACCGATGCCGGAGAGCACTTCCGCGACATCTCCGGGAACCTGCCGGACCTGGCCGCCAACTGGGCGGTGCTGCACGACGGCGACCTCATCGTCGCCAACGACCTGGGCGTGTACGCGCTGGCGAACGTCGCCAAGGCCTCCAGCCGCGGCGCGACCTACAGCGTGGTCGGGACCGGCCTGCCTAAGGCACCGGTGGTGCACCTGCAGATCACCCCGCGCAGCCGCAACGAGCTGCTCGCGGCGTCCTACGGCAGGGGGGCGCAGATCATCACCCTGAGGCCTGGCAGCATCCCCGGGGGAGCGACCTCCGGGTTCCCGCCGAAGGCCATCGGCGGCAAGAAGGGCTCCGGCGGCAGCCTCGCTGCGACCGGCCTGCCGACGGAGCTCAGTCTGCTCGCGCTGCTGCTCCTGGTCTCGGGGCTGCTGGTCCGTCGGCGGTCAGTCGCCTAGCACCACCTGGACGGCCCGGTCGTGGGCGGTGACGAGGTCACCGTCCACCATCTGCCGACCGCGACGCAGCTCCACCTCGCCGTTCACCGTGACGCCGCCCGCAGCCAGCAGCTCCTTGCCCTCCGAGCCGGTCTCCACCAGCTCGGCGAGCTTCAGGAGCTGGCCGAGCCGGATCCCCTCCGAGCGGACGACGACCTCCTGGACGGGCGCCTCCAGCTCGGCGACCAGCTGAACGCTCTCGCCGTCCACGCGCCCTGATCGCTCGAGGCCGCAGGCCTCGTAGAACTCCGGCGTGCGGGTCCACACCGACACCTTCCGGTAGCCCTGCTCCCAGGCGGCGTCCGCGAGGCCCTCCACGAGCGCCGCACCGATGCCCTGGCGCTGCTGATCGGGCACGACGAACACCATCGCCAGGTGCAGCAGCTCGGGCTCGAGGTCGCCGGCGCCGTCCTTGGCCCGACCGGGTTCCCCGAGCGCCATGCCGACGACCTCGTCGCCCTGCGCGACGACGACCAGCAGGCCCTCCGCGAGCTTCTCCCGCACCCGGGCGACGCGGGTCGCCGGGGGTCGGAGTCCCCTGCCTGCTTGGGCAAGGCGCCAGGCCTCCAGGGCACCGTCGTGGTCGGTGGGGAGGGCGATCCGGAGCTCAGGCACGCCCAAGACCGTACGGTCTGGTTGTGAAGTACGCGCACCTGGAGAGCGAGCGGCGCTTCCTGCTCGCTGCCCTGCCGGACCTCGATGGCGCCCGTGAGCTCCGCATCACCGACCGGTACGTCCACCGCTCGCGGCTGCGCGTACGGCTGGTCGAGGAGGACGGGCAGGAGCCGGTGCGCAAGCTGGGGCAGAAGAAGCGGCTGGACGAGAGCGCGCCG
This sequence comes from Frankiales bacterium, assembly GCA_025464795.1. Taxonomy (GTDB): domain Bacteria; phylum Actinomycetota; class Actinomycetes; order Mycobacteriales; family SCTD01; genus RYN-111. The sequence continues at coordinate 1,908 of JAODNB010000040.1, read as the reverse complement.
TCCGTCAACGCGCACACGACGCTGTACCTCGACGAGGCGGAGTACCAGCTGCTGTGCGCGCTGCCGGCAGCAGTGCTGCGCAAGACACGGTTCGTCCGCGAGGGCTGGGCCTTCGACGTGCACGAGAGCGGTCTGCTGCTCGCGGAGACCGAAGGCCTTCTGGAACCGGACTTCGACGTGGTGCGCGAGGTCACTGATGACCTGGCCTACTCCGGAGGAGAGCTCGCGAAGAAGTCGACGAGCAGACTCCCGAGCTGATCTGGCGCCTCCTCCGGGATCCAGTGCGAGACCCCCTCCAAGACCTCGAAGCGGTACGGGCCGCTGACGCAGTCCCCTGTTGCCTCAGCTCCCGCCCGTCCGAGGGCCAGGTCGCCGTCGGACCAGACGTGCATCGTCGGTACGGCGCAGACCGGCGTGTCCTCGATGTCCTCGCGGCGCTGGGCGGCGTACCAGCTCAGCCACGCGTCGAGGGCTCCCGGTTCCCGCGCCATCGCGAGCATGTGATCGACGTCCACCGATGAGGGGAGCTCTCCGAACATCGTGCGGAACAGCAGGGCATCGTCGGCGAGCAGCACGTCGGCGTACCCCGGTCGGGCGAAGTCGCGCATGTACAGCGACTTGGCCCGTTGGTCGGGGTCGGTCATGAGGGCCGCGAGAAAGGCGCGAGGGTGGGGGACGGAGATCGCGGTGAGGGACCGCACGCGCGAGGGGTGTCGGGTGCCGACCTGCCAGGCCGTCGCAGCCCCCCAGTCGTGCCCGACCACGTGCGCATGTTCGACGCCGAGGGCGTCGAGAAGTCGGATCGCGTCCTGGGCGAGCAGGGGCACGCGGTAGTCCTCGACGGCACTGGGCCGCGCGCCGGGGGAGTAGCCCCGCTGGTCGGGCGCGATGACCCGGAACTCTGCGAGCCACGGGCGCACGAAGCGCCAGCAGTGGCTGCTCTGCGGGAAGCCGTGCAGCAAGAGCACGGCGGGGGCGTCCTGCGGGCCCTCCACCAGGACGTCGAACACGAGGTCTTCCACGCGTACCTGCACGGTCCGACCCTAGGCTGCAGCCATGACCGATGCGCTGCGCCAGGCCCTGCTCGACGTCCTGCCGGCCGCTCAGGCCGATCTCGAGGCGCTGGTGCGGATCCCCTCGATCTCCTCCGACGAAGCGCACGTGGCGGACGTCAGGCGGGCGGTCGATTCCGTGGCTGACCTGGCCCGTGCCGCAGGCGCGAAGCAGGTCGATGTCGTGTCGGCTGAAGGACATCCGGCAGTGATCGCGACCTGGCCCGCGCCGGAGGGCGCTCCCACGGTGCTGCTCTACGCCCACGCCGACGTGCAGCCGACCGGACCGGTGGAGGAGTGGACGAACGAGCCCTTCGAGCCGACGCTTCGGGACGGCAGGCTGTACGGCCGTGGCTGCGCCGACGACAAGGCCGGCGTCGCGATGCACCTCGCCGTCCTGCGTGCCTTCGGTGGCAAGCCGCCCGTGGGCGTGGTCCTGTTCATCGAGGGTGAAGAGGAGATCGGCTCGCCCACGCTGACCCGGTTGCTGGCCGAGCACCACGACCGGTTGCGTGCCGACGTCATCGTCATCGCCGACTCGGCGAACGCCGCGATCGACGTGCCTGCCTTCACGACCAGCCTGCGCGGCCTCGTCGACCTCTACGTCGAGGTGAAGCTGCTGGAACGCCCGCTGCACTCCGGGGTCTGGGGTGGCCCGGCGGGCGTCGCGCTCACCGCGCTGTGCCGACTGCTGGCAACCCTTCATGACGAGCAGGGCACCGTCGCCGTTGCGGGCCTTCACATCGGCGAGTCGCCGGCACCCGACATGTCTGAGGAGGCCTATCGCGAGGACACCGCGATGGTCCCCACCGGACAGCTCCTCGGCTGCGGCACGATCCCGGACCGGCTGTGGTTC
>JAODNB010000023.1 GCA_025464795.1 Frankiales bacterium | reverse complement strand
GTCGCACCCGCAGGGCCGCAGCCGGCTCCTCCAGAGCCTCTGCCGGTGTCTCGAGCGGCAGGTCCCAGACAGGGACCAGCAGGCCATGGGCGCGGAAGGACCCGACGTAACGGGTGTCCGGTCCGAGCGACAACCCGGAGCTGCCGAGGCGAGCCATCGCGTCGAGCAGGGGGTTCTCGTCCTCCGGCAGGACCCAGCGCAGGTGCGAGCGCGCCCTCATTCGACACCAGTAGGCGCTCGCCACCGACGTCAGTCGGGCGGTGGGGACAACCGAGGAGTTGGCCCGCTCCATGGACTCGGCGATCTCGCCGTCCGGGTCCTCCACTCCCTCCAGCCAGTAGTCGAAGCCGGCATGGACGGTGACCTCGAGAGGGGTGTCGTCGAGCAGGTCCTGGAGGCGGGGGCCAGGGCCCGGCAGCTCGGACGGGGACAGGAACGTGCCCGGTGCAGCCTCCAGGACGAGCTGCAGCACAGACGCGAGGTCGCGGGAGGCGTCACCCGAGCGGCTGCTGACCTGCAGGCCCAGGAAGCGACGCCCGTCGAGGGTGACCAGTCCCGGCCACGCGTTGGGGAGCACCGTCGACAGGGTGACCTCGACACCGCTCCCGACCAGGTGCAGCGGTGCGGTGGCCGCAGGGACGACCTCGCGCAGCGCCACCCACTCCGTCTCGTCGGCGCGGCCTGCGAAGGGACGCGCGACGAAGGCAGGCGTGGCCTGCTTCGGGGCCTTGGCGCTCTTGCGGCGGCTGCTGATGACGCTCTCCTGACTCCTGGTCTCGAGGTGCGGTCCGAGCGTAGTGGCCCCACCATCGCCCCATGCGCGTTGCAGTTCTCGGGGCCGGCATCGCGGGGATCGCCTGCGCCCGAGCTGCCCAGGACGCCGGTCACGAGGTCGCGGTGCTGGACCGGGGGAAGGTGCCCGGTGGGCGGATGGCCTCGCGCCGCTTCGCCGGCAGGTACGTCGACCTGGGCGCCTCCTACCTCACCGTCAGCGATCCTGCCTTCGAACGGGTCCTCGCGGGGACGGTGCACGCATGGACCGATCGCTTCCACGTGTGGGAGGACGGCGAGCTGCACGGCCCCAAGGCAGGGCCGATGCGCTGGGCCGGCGACGGCGGGATGCGCGCGATCGTCACCGCGCTGACCCACGGTCTCGAGGTGCGGCAGCAGGTGCACGTGAACCGCGTGACGCAGGGATCGGTCGACGGTGAGGCGTTCGACGCCGTGGTGCTCGCGATGCCCGACCCGCAGGCCCTTGCCATCCTCGACCCTTCGCTGACCCAGGAGCGCGCCACGATCAGCGGCCGGACCTGGGACCCGGTCCTGGTCCTCGCAGCGAGGTGGGACGCCCGTCTCTGGGAGGTCGACGGCGTCTTCGTCCACGACGACCCTGTCCTCGAGTGGGTCGCCGACGACGGCTCCCGCCGGGGTGACGGTGCAGCCGTCCTCACGGCGCACTCGACGCCCGCCTTCGCCTCGACGCGGCTGGCCGAACCTGCGGAAGCAGCAGACGAGATGGTCGCCGCGCTGACCAGGCTGGGCATCCGGGAGCCGGCCGAGGTGCTGAGGGTCCAGCGCTGGACCTACGCGAAGCCGGTCGGGACGCGCAGCGAGCTGTTCTTCCTGTCCAGCAAGGGGATCGGCTTCTGCGGTGACGGCTGGGGCCGTCCTCGGATCGAGGGCGCCTGGCTCTCGGGTCGGGCGATCGGTCAGGCTCTCTCGAGCTGATGGAGCACCCGCCGCGGGTGGTTGGAGATCACCGCGTCGACGCCGAGGGCGAGCACCTGGCTGATGTCCTGCGGCGCATCCACGGTCCACACGTGCACGCGGTTGCCCTGGTCGTGGACTCGCGCGACGAACCCTGGGTGGGCCTTCACGACGTCCAGTGAGGGCCCCGCGATGCTGACCCCACGAGGGAGCGACCCGTCCCGGTAGCGCAGCGGCACCCGTGACATGAGCAGCACGGTGGGCACGTTCGGCGCCATCACGTGCACCCGACGCAGCGACGTCGCCGCGAACGACATCACCGTCACCAGGGAGGTGGAGCGCGACACCGGCGTCGCCAGGCCGTAGCGCATCAGCAGGTCCACCAGCGCCCTCTCGACGAGCCCCCCGTACCGGGTCGGGTGCTTGGTCTCGATGTGCAGCTCGACCGGCCGGCCGGCATCGCGCGCGAGCTGGACGAGCCGCTCGAGGGTGAGCACCGAGCCGTTCTCCCGCTCGACCGAGTCCCAGTCGGCCTCGAGGAGGGCATCCGTGCCGCGCTTCTTCCACGAGCTGAAGTCGAGCTCCGCCAGCTCGGCGAGCTCGAGGGTCGAGACCGGGCCGCGCCCGTCGCTGGTGCGGTCCACCCGACGGTCGTGCACGCAGACGAGGACCCCGTCGCGTGTCAGCCTCACGTCGCACTCGAGGGCGTCGGCGCCCTCGGCGACCGCCTTCTCGTACGCCGTCAGGGTGTGCTCCGCATGCAGGCCGGAGGAGCCGCGATGAGCGACGACCAAGGTCACGCGATCATGCTTTCAGAGCCGAGCGCCCCGCGGGGGAACTTCCTAGGAACGCGTGGTGACCACCGGCGGCATGCCGTTCACGACGTGTTTCACGGGTGTGCCGTCGAGGACTCTCGTGAGGTTCTCCTTCGCGAGTGCCACGATCCGCATGGCCGCCTCGACCGTGGAGCCGGCCATGTGCGGCGAGAGCAGCAGCCCGGTGCTGCGCAGCGGGCTGTCCAGCGGCAACGGCTCCTGGGCGAAGACGTCTGAGGCGGCGCCACCGAGGTGCCCTGACTCCAGCGCCTCGAGCAGCGCGGCGTCGTCCACGACCTCGCCGCGCGCACCGTTGACGAGCAACGCACCCTGCTTCATCTTCCGCGGGTCGATCAGACCCCGCGTCTGCGCGCCAAGAGCGATGACCAGCACCAATACGTCACTGGTCGCGACGAGGTCGTCCAAGGCCGCGTACGGGACGGGCGCGTCCAGGTGCTGCGACCGGGACCAGTAGCGCGTAGGGCACCCGAGCGCGGTGAACAGGCCGGCCGTGGTCGACCCGATGGCACCCATCCCCACGACCCCGACCTGCAGGCCGTGGAGCTCACGGCCGCCCAGCGAGGTCTGCGGCCAGTCGCCGCGCACCACAGCCGCATGTGCCTCCACCGTCTTGCGCAGCAGGGCGAAGGTCGCGCTGACGCACCACTCCGCGACGCTGGTCGCGTTGGCACCCGCGCAGTTGGACACCGGCACCCCGCGGGCAGCGCAGGCATCGGTGTCGATGCCGTCCACTCCGGCGCTCGGCTGCTGCACGAAGCGCACCCGCGGGCCCGGGTCGTTGACCCGCAGCTGCGAGGTCCAGTCACCGAGGACCAGGTCCACCTCGGGGAGCAGCGCGTCAACGGCCTCCTGCGTCCGGTGGGCCGGGACGACGAGCTCCATCCGCGGGTCGCCGAACAGCTGCTCGAGCAGCTCAGCAGGAAGAGGCGGCAGGGCGAGCAGGCGCACGCGCGGTCAGCCTGCCGCGACGGCAGCGAGCCGCGCCGGGTCGATCGCGCAGGCCTGGTCCAGACCGAGGACCTGCATGAACCGTCCCATGGCCAGGTACTTCCCGACGACCAGGGCCAGATCGGTCAGACCGGCTGTCCCATAGCCCTTCTCGAGCTGGGACAGCAGCTCATCCGAGATCGCGGTGCTGTCCGTGACGAACAGCTCGGTGAAGCGCAGGGCCGCCTTCTCGAGGTCGCTGAAGCCCCCCTCGCCTGCGCCGACCTGCGCGAGGTAGGCCTCCGGAACGCCGCTGTCGGGTCGGCGGAAGTCCAGACAGGTCGTGCACTGGTTGATCTGCGCAACGCGGTAGCGGACCAGCTCGTGCAGCCGCGGGTCGATCGGGCTCGCCGCGATGGCCTTCTCATAGCCGAGGACGACATCGATGAAGTGCGGGGCGAGGGCGAGGGCCTTCGCCACGTCGAGACCGTCGCCGGCAGGTAGGTCGATCCGCGCCATGGTTGCTCCTCGAGTCCCGGCGAGCCTAGGCGATCCAGGCCCGGTCGCCATCCCCCTCCACGGGCAGGCCGAGCTGCACCCAGGCGTACATGCCGCCCTCGACGTTGCGGGCGTCCACGCCCTGGGCGATCAGCCACGCCGTCGCCTGCGCCGACCGGCTCCCGACCTTGCACACCACGTTCAGTGGCCGGTCGGCAGGGATCTCGTCGAAGCGGTCAGGCAGGTCGTACAGCGGGATGTGCACGGCGTTGGGTGCCCGGCCTGCGGACCACTCGTCCTGCTCGCGCACGTCGAGCAACAGCTCCTCGCCGACGTCCTGCGGCCGGATCGTGGGGACGTTCACTTGAGCAACCTCGACATCCGCCGGTCGGCCAGCGGCTTGCCGTCGGTCTGGCAGGTCGCGCAGTACTGCAGCGACTTGGTCGCGAACGACACCTCGCGGACCTCGTCCCCGCAGCGGGGGCAGGGCAGACCGGTACGGCCGTGGACGTTGAGGTTCGACTTCTTCTCGGCCTTGAGCTCCCCGGCGGCCGTTCCCGCCGATCGCTCCACCGCCTCCCGCAACGTCCTCACCAGTGCCTCGTGGAGCCGGGCCACCTCTACGGACGTCAGGTTCGCGGCGGGCTTGAAGGGCGACATCCCGACCTCCCACAGGACCTCGTCGCTGTAGGCGTTCCCCACGCCGGCGATGACGGTCTGGTCGGTGAGGACGCCCTTGATCTGCGCCCGGACGCCGGCGAGCAACCCCTCGAGGGCGTCCGCCGTGAATGCGGAGGACAGCGGGTCGATGCCGAGCCGCGCGACGCCGGGCACCTCGGAAGGGTCCTTCACGACGTACACGGCGAGCCGCTTCTGGGTGCCGGCCTCGGTGAGGTCGAACCCGGAAGAGTCGTCGAGGTGGACCCGGATGCCGATCGGCCCCTTGCCCATCCGCGGTGGCGCGGGGGGCAGCGCAGTGCGCCAGTGCAGCCAGCCGGCCCGGGACAGGTGCGTGACGAGGTGCAACCCGCTGACGTCGATGTCGAGGAACTTCCCGTGCCGGGTGGCACCCGTGATCTCCAAACCCGCCAGCGACGAGATGGGCGGGGAGTAGGTCTTCAGGACGTGGAAGCCCGGGGTGTCGATGCGGGCGATGACCCGGCCGACGGCGTGCTCGCGCAGGAAGGTGACCAGCGACTCGACCTCGGGCAGCTCGGGCACGTCCTCACGCTAGTTCAGGAGACGGGGATACTCCTCAGGTGGACGAGAAGCAGTTCCTGAAGGGGTACGACCCCTCAGCCTTCCCGCCGTTCGCGGTCACGGTCGACGTGGTGCTGCTCACCGTTCGCGAAGGGGTGCTGACGGTCCTGCTCGTCGAGCGCGAGACCCACCCGTACCGCGGCCGCCTCGCCCTCCCGGGTGGGTTCGTCCAGGTCGACGAGGACCTCGAGGCGGCGGCCGTGCGGCGGCTCGAGCAGGAGACCGGAGTCCGCCGGGACGTCGCCCACGTCGAGCAGCTCGGCGCCTTCGGCAACCCCTCGCGCGACCCCCGCATGAGGGTGGTGTCCGTCCCGTACCTCGTGTTCGCCCCGGACCTGCCCGCGCCCACTCCCGGGATCGGCGCCGCCTGGGTGGCTTGGGTCCCCGTGCGTGCCGTGGAGCCGGACCGGCTGGCCTTCGACCACGCGGCCGTGCTCGCCGCCGGCGTCGAGCGAGCCCGCGCCAAGCTGGAGTACAGCCCCGTCGCGACCGCCTTCTGCGGCGAGGAGTTCACGATCGGCGAGCTCCGACGGGTGTACGAGGCCGTCTGGGGGGTGGCCCTCGACCCGCGCAACTTCCACCGCAAGACCACCGGTGCCGAGGGGTTCCTGGTTCCCGTCGGTCGTGACTCCCTGCCCGGGCCGGAGGGCGGGCGACCCGCCGCCCTGTACCGCCGCGGCGAGGCGGCACTCCTGCACCCGGCGATGCTGCGACCCACTCCCCACTGAGGCTCCGGAGGTGTCGGGCACGTGAACGAGGGCCGAACACCTCATCGGTAGGCCCCGAGGCTCCAAGGAACGCCCCTAGCATCGCTCTCGTGGGCCTCAACAGCGCTGCGTGGGTCGCCATCGCGGTCGCCTGCTCCCTCGCAGGGCTGCTCGCCGGGCTCGTCCTGAGCAGCACCTCGCGCCGCCGACAGGCTCCCCCCCGGCCCCAGGGCACTGAGGGGCCGGGTGCTGCGGCCGTCCTCGAGGCCATCCCCGTGGCGGTCCTCGTCGTCGACGTCGCGGAAGAGGTGCTGCTCGACAACCGCGCGGCGCGCGAGCTCGGGCTGGTCCGCGACGGCGTGCTCGCGGCGCTCCCGCAGCTGCGCCGCCTCGTCCGGGACACCCGGGTCCACGGCATCCCGTACGACGCCGAGCTCGAGTCACCACTGGCACGGCCGGGGCGCCCCCCGGCGGTTTACCGTGCCCGGCTCGCCCCCGTCGGCGACGGCACGGTGGCGGTCCTGCTGGAGGACGTCACCGACGCCCGCCGGCTCGAGGACGTCCGCCGGGACTTCGTCGCAAACGTCTCGCACGAGCTGAAGACCCCGGCCGCGGCTCTCGGGCTGCTGAGCGAGGCGCTGCAGGACGCTGCCGATGACCCCGCCGCGGTGCGCCGGTTCGCAGTCCGCTCGCAGCGCGAGGCAACCCGACTCGGCTCGCTCGTGCAGGACCTGGTCGCGCTCAGCCGCCTCGAGGGCGCCGAGCGCCAGCCGGACCCGGAGCTCATCCGGCTCGACCGCGCGCTGGCCGAGGCCGTCGATCGCGTCCGGACGACGGCCCAGTCGCGCGGCATCACCGTCGTCCGCAGCGGTGACCACGGGGTCCAGGTCCACGGCAGTGAGGCCCAGCTGACGACAGCGCTCGGCAACCTGCTCGAGAACGCCGTCAACTACAGCCCCGACAACGCGCGGGTGGTCATCGGCGCGCGGATGGTTCAGGAGCCGGACGGCCGGGTCGTCGAGGTCAACGTCGTCGACGAGGGCATCGGCATCGCGGCCAAGGACGTCGAGCGGGTCTTCGAGCGCTTCTACCGCGCCGACCCTGCCCGGTCCCGCGCCACCGGTGGCACCGGGCTCGGTCTGGCGATCGTCAAGCACGTCGCGACCAACCACGGCGGCACCGTCACTGTGCGCAGCACCGAGGGCTACGGCTCCACGTTCACGTTGCGACTGCCCGCCGCGATCCCCTCAGAGGAGACAGAGCAATGACCCGAGTCCTGGTCGTCGAGGACGAGGACTCCATCAGCGAGCCCTTGGCGTACATGCTGCGCAAGGAGGGCTTCGAGGTCGCGGTCGCCGAGGACGGCCTCGCCGGCCTTGCCGCCTTCGACCGCGACGGCGCAGACCTCGTCCTGCTGGACCTCATGCTGCCCGGGCTGTCCGGCACCGAGGTCTGCCGGGAGCTGCGCACCCGCTCGACCGTTCCCGTGATCATGCTCACCGCTCGGGACAGCGAGGTGGACAAGGTCGTCGGTCTCGAGCTCGGCGCGGACGACTACGTCACGAAGCCCTTCAGCCACCGCGAGCTGGTGGCCCGCATCCGGGCCGTGCTCCGCCGCCAGGGCGGCACCCCGGCCGAGGAGGGCACCGCTCTCGAGGCAGGCCCGGTGCGCATGGACGTGGATCGGCACCTCGTGACCGTCCAGGGCGAGGCCGTGCAGCTGCCGCTCAAGGAGTTCGACCTGCTCGAGCTGCTGCTGCGCAACGTCGGACGGGTGCTCACCCGGGCGCAGCTCATCGACCGGGTGTGGGGCAGCGACTACGTCGGCGACACCAAGACCCTCGACGTCCACGTCAAGCGGCTCCGCGCCAAGATCGAGCCCGACCCGGCTGCCCCCAAGCACCTCATGACCGTCCGAGGCCTCGGCTACAAGCTCGAACGCTGAGCAAAGCGTCGGCGGAGGTTCGTGCGCCGTTCACCCCCCGTCCACCTGAGCCCCACAGGCTGGTCACGTCGGACTCCCACGATGGGAGCGACCCCGGGAAGCACCGGGGCCCGACTAACGACAGGACTCCCCTCGTGAAGGTCTCGCGCACCGGCTCGCTCGCCGGCCTGGTGGTCGTGGGAGCTCTCTCCCTCACCGCCTGCGGCAGCGACAGCAACAACGCGACCCCCTCGAACAACGGCAGCAGCGGCAGCAGCTCGAAGATCGACTGCGCCAAGGGCGACCTCAAGGGCGCCGGCTCCACGTTCCAGAAGAACATCGTCGCGCAGTGGATCAAGGACTACACCGCGGCCTGCTCCGGTGCGACCGTCGACTACCAGGGCATCGGCTCGGGTGCCGGCATCAAGCAGTTCGGCTCCGGCACGATCGACTTCGCGGGCTCGGACTCCACCATGAAGGACGCCGAGCAGGCCGCGGCCGACAAGACCTGCGGCTCACCCGCCGTGCACCTGCCCGTCACGGCCGGAGGCATCGCGATCGCCTACAACCTCAAAGACGTTCAGGGCCTGCAGCTCAGCCCGGCCACGATCGCCGGCATCTTCCAGGGCAGCATCACGAAGTGGGACGCCGCTGAGATCAAGACCGACAACCCTGGTGTGACGCTCCCCAGCACCGCGATCACCGCCGTGCACCGCGACGACTCCTCCGGCACCACCGACGTGCTCTCGAAGTTCCTCACGGCAGACGCCGGAGCGGCGTGGAAGCTCGGCACCGGCAAGGAGCTGAAGTGGGCCTCCAGCATCCAGGGCGCCTCCAAGAGCGACGGCGTCTCGCAGGCCGTTGCCGGCACCGAGGGCGGCGTGACCTACGTCGAGGTCTCCTTCGTCGAGTCCGCTGGCCTGCAGTCCGCCAAGGTGAAGAACGGCGCCGGCGAGTACACCGAGCTCAGCGCCGCCAGCGTGACCAAGGCGCTGGCAGGCGCTTCCGTCCCCGACAGCGGCAACGACCTCAAGGTGAAGTACGACTTCGCGAACACGACCGCGGGTGCCTACCCGATCACGGCGGTGTCCTACGAGATCGTCTGCACCAAGGGCAAGGACGCCGCGAAGCAGGCGCTCCTGAAGTCCTTCCTCACCTACGCCACCGGTGTCGGACAGGCCAGCGCCGCAGACGCCGGCTTCGCCCCGCTCCCTACAGAGCTCGCCTCCAAGGTCAGCGCGATCGTGGCCACGCTCAGCTAGGACAACCGCTCACGCCTCCCGCCGCGGGTCCCGTCCAGGGACCCGCGGCGCAGGCACGTACAAGGCCCGAACAAGGAGGACCTGCATGACGACACCGGTCGCGGACCCGACCGTGGCCCCGTCGTCGGCGCTGTCCGGGGGGTCGACCGGGCGAGGTGACCGCGTGTTCTTCGCCCTCACCGGGGCGTCCGGCATCGCGCTGGTCCTCACGATCGTCGCGATCGGAGCGTTCCTCGTCGTCCAGGCAGTACCGGCCCTGCGCGACGACACCACCAGCTTCCTCACGACCAAGGCCTTCCTGCCCGAAGCGGACAGGCCGACCTTCGGCATCGCGGTCCTCGTCTCCGGGACCGTCATCACCAGCCTCATCGCCATGGTCCTGGCCGTCCCGGTGGCCCTCGGCGTCGCGATCTTCGTGACCCAGTACGCGCCCCGAAGGCTCGCCGGCCTGCTCGGCGGGATCGTCGACCTGCTCGCCGCCGTACCGTCTGTCGTCTACGGCCTCTGGGGCATCGCCTACCTGGACCGCCACCTGCAGTCGGTCAACTCGGGCCTCAACAGCGCCCTCGGCTGGTTCCCGCTGTTCGGCGACACCGGCGGTCGGTACGGCCGGTCGGTGCTGCTTGCCAGCCTCGTGCTGGCCATCATGGTCCTGCCGATCATCGCCGCGCTGTCTCGCGAGGTCCTCCTGCAGGTCTCCCCGTCGTTGAGGGAGGCGGCCCTCGCCCTGGGAGCCACCCGCTGGGAAGCGATCCGCACGGCGGTGCTCCCCCCCAGCTGGCCAGGGATCACGAGCGCGATCATGCTCGGGCTCGGGCGCGCGCTCGGCGAGACCATCGCCGTCGCTCTGGTGCTAGGCACCAGCTCGCAGATCACCACCAAGATCCTCGGCTCGGGTGGGAACACGATCGCTGCGAACATCGCGCAGAAGTTCAGCGAGTACGCACAGGGCGGCCGCGGCGCTCTCATCGCCACCGGTCTCGTGCTGTTCGTCATCACCTTCGCGGTCAACGCGCTGGCCCGCCTCATCGTCGTCCGCTCAGCCCGCCGGCGGCTCGGATGACGACCCTCACCGCCCTGCGGCCGACGCGCTCGGTCTCCACGGCAGCCCTCTACGGGCTCGGGACGGTGTCCGTCCTCGCGGCCCTGGGCCTGGTCCGCGGCGCCGGCAGCTCGAGCACCGCCCTGACGGTCGTCGTCACCGGCCTGGCCTACCTCCTGCTCGCTTTCGCTCTCGTGCTGGCGGTCGAGGGCCGGCGCGCCGCCGTGGACCGGACCTTCACGAACCTCGCCTGGGGCTCCTTCCTGCTGGCCCTCGTCCCGCTGGTCAGCGTCATCGCCCTGGTCGTCAAGAACGGCTCCCGCCGCTTCGACGCGAACTTCCTGACGCACTCGCTGCGCGGCATCGGCCCCCGCGACAGCAACGGTGGCGCCTACCACGCGATCCTCGGAACCCTGGAGCAGGTCGGGCTCGCGAGCCTCATCGCGATCCCCCTCGGGCTGCTCGCTGCGATCTACGTCGTCGAGCACGGGCGCGGCTGGCTCGTCAGCGCGGTCCGCTTCGTCACCGACGTCATGACCGGCGTCCCGTCGATCGTCGCCGGTCTGTTCGTGTTCACCTTCTGGGTGCTCGCACTCGGCCGGGGCTTCAGCGGGTTCGCGGCGTCCCTCGCGCTGGCGATCCTCATGCTGCCCACCGTCGTACGCACCACCGAGGTCGTCCTCGGCCTCGTCCCCGACTCCCTGCGCGAGGCCTCCCTCGCCCTCGGGGTCTCGCGCTGGAAGATGGTCCTTCGCGTGGTCCTCCCGACGGCCGCCAGCGGGATCACCACCGGCATCGTCCTGGCCATCGCCCGCGTCACCGGCGAGACCGCACCGCTGCTTCTCACGGCGCTCAACTTCGACTCCATCAACAGCAACCCGTTCAAGGGACAGCAAGCCGGGCTGCCGAGCTTCGTGTTCGCGCAAGCGGGTCAGCCCCAGCAGGCCGCCGTCGACCGCGCCTGGGCAGGCGCGCTCACCCTGCTGCTGCTGGTCCTGCTCCTCAACCTCGTGGCACGGCTCATCGCCCGCCGCACCCGTCTGAAGGACTGAACATGGCCAAGCGCATCACCGCCACCGACGTGGCCGCCTACTACGGCGGGTTCAAGGCCATCGACGGCGTCAGCCTCACGATCGAGCCCAAGAGCGTCACGGCCCTCATCGGGCCGTCCGGCTGCGGCAAGTCCACGTTCCTGCGCACGCTCAACCGCATGCACGAGGTCATCCCCGGAGCGCGGGTCGAGGGAAAGGTCCTGCTCGACTCAGAGGACCTGTACGGCGTGGGCGTAGACGCGGTCGCCGTCCGCCGGACCATCGGCATGGTCTTCCAGCGCCCGAACCCGTTCCCGACGATGTCCATCTACGACAACGTCGCCGCGGGTCTGAAGCTCAACGGCATCAAGGGAAAGCAGACCCTCGACGAGGCGGTCGAGCGGTCCCTGCGCGGGGCCAACCTCTGGAACGAGGTGAAGGACCGCCTGAGCAAGCCCGGCGCCGGGCTGTCCGGTGGTCAGCAGCAGCGGCTGTGCATCGCCCGCGCCATCGCCGTCGAGCCCCAGGTGCTGCTCATGGACGAGCCCTGCTCCGCGCTCGACCCGATCAGCACCCTGGCCATCGAGGACCTGATGACCGACCTCAAGGACCGCTTCACCATCGTCATCGTCACGCACAACATGCAGCAGGCGGCGCGGGTGAGCGACCGCACCGGCTTCTTCTCCCTCGAAGCCACCGGGGAGCCCGGCCGCCTCATCGAGATCGACGACACGTCGACCATCTTCAGCAACCCCTCGGAGAAGCGCACCGAGGACTACATCACGGGAAGGTTCGGCTGACATGAGAGCCAGCTATCACGAGCAGCTCGCCGAGGTCGGAGACGGCCTCATCGAGATGAGCCGCCTGGTCGGCTCCGCCGTCAGCAAGGCCACCACCGCTCTGCTCGACGCGGACCTGAGCGCGGCTGAGACCGTGATCGAGCAGGACGAGGAGGTCAACAAGCTCTACCGCCAGCTCGATGACGTCGCCGTGCAGCTCCTCGCCCGTCAGCAGCCCGTGGCCATCGACCTACGGGCGATCGTCACGGCCCTGCGGATGAGCTCTGACCTCGAGCGGGTGGGCGACTACGCGGTGCACATCGCCAAGGTCGCGAAGCGACGCCACCCCGCCACGGTCGTCCCCGTCGAGCTGCGCGCGACGATCCTGGAGATGGGGCAGGCCGCGACCCGCATCGCCATCAAGGCCGGGACGGTCATCGCCACCCGCGACCTGACCCTGGCGGCCCAGCTGCTGGCCGATGACGACACCATCGACGAGCTGCACGCCGAGCTCTTCGAGAAGCTCCTGTCCGAGAACTTCGAGCACGGCGTCGAGGCGGCCATCGACCTCGCGCTCCTCGGCCGCTACTACGAGCGCCTCGCTGACCACGCGGTGTCGGTCTCGCACGCGGTCACCTACCTCGTCACGGGGGAGCACTCCGACCCCGAGTCCTACGCCGCCGACGCCTGATCCCGTCCCAGGCGCCCAGAGGGGCCTGTACGAGAGGGAGGTACGGGTTGCACACTGCGACCCATGACGCTGGCGCCGGCACGTCCCGCCGACCTCGACACCGAGCGCCTGCTCGGCTGCCTCACCCAGGCCCGACCCGTGAGCTTCCGCGTCGGCGACCAAGCACTGACCTACCGCGTCGAGGACGGCCAGGTCACCGAGAGCGCTGACAGCACCGGCGACACGGTCATCGCGCTGAGCCCCGCCGCCTGGACCGACGTCACGGCCCAGGTCCGCACCTTCATCAACCTGCTGCTGTCGGGCGAGCTGTCCTTCGTACAGGGGTCCTTCGACACCCTGGCGGAGTGGCTGCCGGC
>JAODNB010000004.1 GCA_025464795.1 Frankiales bacterium | reverse complement strand
CGGTTGTCGCGGTAGAGCTGCTCGACGGGGTACTCGCGGGTGTACCCGTACCCGCCGTGGACCTGGATGGCGAGGTTGTTCGCCTCGAGGCACCACTGGGAGGGCCAGCTCTTCGCGATCGGGGTGAGCATCTCCAGAAGCAGGTGGGCGCGCGCCGGGTCGGCGCCGGTGTGCTCCTCGTCGACGAGACGCCCGCAGTAGAGGTTGAGAGCCAGAGCGCCTTCCACGTAGGACTTCTGGGCGAGCAGCATCCGTCGTACGTCGGCGTGCTGGATGATCGGGACCTGCGGGGAGGACGGGTCGCGTTCGACGCGCCCCTGCGGGCGGTTGCGGGCGTACTCGAGGGCGTGCAGGTAGCCGGTGTAGCCGAGGGCGGTGGCACCGAGGCCGACGCCGATCCGGGCCTCGTTCATCATGTGGAACATGTAGGACAAGCCCTTGTGCTCCTCGCCGACCAGGTAGCCGACCGCACCAGCGCGACCTCCGGGCGTGTGCTTGCCCTCGCCGAAGTTCAAGAGCGTGTTGACGGTGCCTCGGAAGCCCATCTTGTGGTTGAGCCCGGCGAGCACGACGTCGTTGCGCTCGCCCGTCTCGACGATGACCTTCGGCACGATGAACAGCGAGATCCCCTTGCTGCCAGGGGGAGAGCCGGGGATCTTGGCGAGGACGAGGTGGATGATGTTCTCGCTGAGCTCGTGCTCGCCGGCACTGATCCACATCTTGTTGCCCGTGATCCGGTAGGTCCCGTCGCCCTGCGGCTCGGCCTTCGTCGTGACGTCCGCCAAGGACGAGCCGGCTTGCGGTTCCGACAGGCACATCGTTCCGTAGAAGCGGCCTTCGACCATGGGCTTCACATAGGTGTCGATCTGCTCCGGCGTCCCGTGGGCGCAGAGCAGGTTCGCGTTGGCGATCGTGAGGAAGGGGTAGCTCGAGGTCCCCACGTTGGCGGCCTGGAACCACCCGAGCAGGACCTGCGTGAGGACAGCCGGCAGCTGCATGCCGCCGACCTCGTGGTCCATCCCGGCACCGATGAGCCCGGTCTCGCCGTACTTCTTCAGCGCCTTGCCGATCTCCTCGATGAGGTGCACCCGCTCGCCGTCGAAGGTCGGTTCGTTCTCGTCGCTCTTCCTGTTGTGCGGCGCGAAGTCGCGGGTCGCGACCTGCTCAGCAAGGTCGAGCACCGCGTCGAAGGTCTCGCGGGAGTGCTCCGAGAAGCGGTCCCGGCTGGTGAGGCTGACGACGTCCAGCCACTCGTGCAGCAGGAAGTCGAGGTCACGGCGCGAGAGCAGCAGGGAGGCCATGTGCCCAAGACTAGAACGCCGTTCGGTCAACGGGCCTTGGGAGCGACCTCGGTGCCGAGCAGCTCGATGCCGTGCAGCAGGTCGTCGTGCGCGAGCCGCACGTTGGTCATCTGTAAGGACATCCGAGCGATACCGCCGAGGTCCTCGTCGATCTGCCGGATCTTCGCCGCCACCGTGTCGGGGGAGCCGATGAGGAAGGCACCGCCGGGCCCGCACATCTCGTCGTACTGCGCACGGACCGGTGGGCCGAAGCCGCGTTCCCGTCCGATCTTGGTGAACATCTGCGCCCAGCCCGGGTAGAACGTGTCCCTCGCCTGCTGGTCGGTGTCGCCGACGTACCCGAAGCAGTGCAGCCCGACCTTCAGCTGCTCAGGGGAGTGACCGGCCTCGGCACCGGCACGGCGGTAGAGGTCGACCAGCGGGGCGAAGCGGGCCGGCTGACCGCCGATGATCGCGACCATGAGCGGAAGGCCGAGCAGGCCCGCACGGACGAACGACTGCGGAGTGCCCCCGACTCCGACCCAGATGGGAAACGGGTCCTGCAAGGGACGGGGGTAGACGCCCTGGTCCCGCAGCGGGGCGCGGTGCTTGCCGGACCAGGTGATCCGCTCGCTGTCCCGAAGGCGCAGGAGCAGGTCGAGCTTCTCGGCGAACAGCTCGTCGTAGTCGGCGAGGTCCAGGCCGAACAGCGGGAACGACTCGGTGAACGAGCCGCGTCCCACGACCAGGTCGATGCGACCCTTGGAGATCAGGTCGAGGGTGGCGAACTCCTGGAACAGGCGCACCGGGTCGCTGGCGCTGAGCACCGCGACCGCGCTGTTGAGGCGGATCTGCGTGGTCCGCGCCGCTGCCGCGGCAAGCAGCACGGCGGGTGCGGAGTCCAGGTACTCCGGCCTGTGGTGCTCGCCGATCCCGTAGCTGTCCAGACCGACCTCGTCTGCGCGCTGCACCTCCTCGAGCAGGTGCTCGACCCGTTGCACAGGTGAGATGTCGACGCCGGTGGTCGGGTCGGTGACGGTCGAGACGAAGCTGTCGATGCCGATCTGCATGAGAACCATCGTGACATCAGCGCTTGAACAGGCGCACCGACGTCATCGACGACAGGGGAGCGGTGGTCGCCTCCCACTTCCCGGGGAACAGCGTCGAGGCGACGGGCACCACCCATTCCGCTGCGGCCAGAGCGGAGTCGCTGTCGGCGCACATCGCGACCACCTCGCCGCTGCGGTTCTTGCCCTTGTCCAGGCGGGTCAGGGACTGCAGCAGCTCGGGGGAGTCCGCGACGTTCAGGCGTGAGGGCCAGGCGATGCTCGGCGGCCGTGCTTTGCGCAGGTCGTTGCACCTCTTGTGAGCGAGGCGCACCGTGCCGCGACCTCGCTCGCCCTTGGCCGCCGGAGCGATCTGGTCCGACACCGCCTGGTTGGGGTCGTTCGGCTTCGCCTTCTGCGGGACCTCCTCGTCGCAGAGCCAGCACCGCCAGCCTGCGTGCTCGCCGAGCTCGTCGAGGTCCATGCCGGCGACGCTACTGCCAGTGCGAAGGACGGATGCGGGTACGGGGAACACCCGTTGCCGCGTTGCCGCGAGCGGACTGCAGCTGCGACTGGGTGAGGAACAGCGCCCCGGAGAGGTCCGCGCCGCCCAGGTCGGCACCGCGAAGATCCGCCCCCGTGACATCAGCGCAGTGCAGGTCGGCTCCCCGCAGATCGGCCCCGACCAGCTGGGCTCCGCGCAGTGATGCTCCGACGAGCCGGCGACCGCGCAGGTCCTTGCCGACGAGGTCGGCACCGCGCAGGTCTGGGCCGTCCAGTCCTGCTCGTGCGTGCGCGCTCACGGCGAGCAGCAGCGGGTTCACGACCTCGCGGGACCAGGTCGTGATCGTGAGGTCGACGGGGGTGTCGAGCAGGAGCGCCTCGCGGACGTACCACCGGAGCTCGTGCTCGTTCCGCCGCTCTTCGAAGGCGGCGAACATCACGGCCGCGACGCCGGGGGAGCGCCAGTCAGACCGAAACTCCGCCGTGACGGCCTGGCCTGCGCCGAAGCAGTCGTAGACCGTGCATCCCGAGAACCCCAGGGGGATCAGCTGCGCGTGAACGGTGCAGCTGAAGTCCTCGTCGAGGTTCGGGCACGGCGTTCCGGCGGGCTTGTCGAGGGCGAAGTCAGCAGACCGCGTGAACGCCGGCGCGACGCAGCACAGGCCGACGCAGCGGGCGCAGTCCGCCTTCAGCTCTCCGTTGACGTCCGAGCTCAGAACAGCACCGTGCCCGCGAGCTTGGCCTCGTGGTCGAGCAGCCAGCGCTTGGCGTGCAACCCACCGGCGTAGCCGACGAGCATCCCGTCCGCGCCGACGACCCGGTGGCACGGCGTGACGATGGCGTTGGGGTTGGACCCGTTGGCAAGACCCACAGCCCGGGAGGCGACCCGCGGGTCCTCGCCGATGCGCGTCGCGATGTCGCCGTAGGAGCGCGTCTGGCCGAACGGGATCTCCCGCAGGGCGGCCCAGACGCGCAGCTGGAAGGAGCTGCCGCGCTCGTCCAGCGGCAGGTCGAAGGTGGTCAGCGTCCCGTGGAAGAACGCGTGCAGCTGGTGCCGCGCCTCGGGCAGGCAGTAGGCCTCCGGGTCGTGCCTCTCGTCCGAGCTGGAGGGCACGCCCTTGCTGGTCGGGAGGAAGACCTGCACGAGCCCTTGAGGCGAGGCGACGAGCAGCAGCTCGCCCAGGGAGGTCGTCACGGTGCAGCTCCGGAGATCGCTTTCCACAGGTACCTCCCGAGCCCTTGACGGTCCTGTCGGTGACGAGGTCTACTGTAAGCGCGTTCGAACAAAGGTTCGAACGACCTGTCGGAACCTCGCGGATCCGGCAGGGGGCGGAACGTCCGCCCGGCGACGTGCGCTTCGACCCTCTCACGTCGCCGGGTGGGCCACCGGCTCGGGTCTGGCGTGGGGAAGCGCCCGACCTGAGCCGGTGACTCGCCCACCGCTGCCTTCCCCCGGCGCCCCGACCACGCCCCCGAGGAAGGACGTCCCCATGAGCCGACGACACGCTGATCCGGTCGAGGTCCGCACGGTGGCGGCCCCGAGCGGCCCGGTCCCGGACCAGTTCCTGTGGAACGGGCGGCGCTACGTCGTCCGGGAGGTCCTCGCGCGCTGGACCGAGTCCGGGTCCTGGTGGCGGGGAACGGGCGTCCGTGCGCTCATGACGGGCAGCGCGGCCGTGACGTCGAACGCCGCAGTGGGGATCGATGACCGCGAGACGCAGTGGTGGCGCGTCGAGGCGGACTCCGGTCGGCTGGCAGCGCTGTCCGCAGGCACGGGCGTGTACGACCTGTGCTTCGAGGAGTCGACTGCCCGTTGGTCGCTGAAGCGGGTGATGGACTGATGGCAGGAACCTCGGGTCCCGTCCTGCCTGCCGCCACGCTGCTGCAGCTGTCCCAGCAGGGACTGCGTGAAGCGGCCGCGACCCAGGCGCCGGGGGAGCGCTACGCGCTGTCGCACCTCGCCGCGCTCCGGGCTGCCGCAGCGGTGCTGTCGTGCCGCGCGCAGTCGACCGGGCCCTCGCGCGGGCGCCCGAAGAGCGCGTGGGTGCTGCTCGCCCAGGTCGCGCCCGAGCTCCTCGAGTGGGCCCAGTTCTTCGCCGCGGGCGCCCGCAAGCGCGCCGCCGCCGAAGCCGGGATGGCCGGCGTCGTCACGCCCCGCGAGGCCGACGACCTGCTCCGAGACGCCCAGTCGTTCCTGTCCGTCGTGGAGACGACCCTGCAGGTCCGGATGGCCGGCTAGTGGACCCGTTCGTCCACCTGCACGTCGCCAGCGGCTACTCGCTGCGGCACGGCGCCTCGCACCCGCGGGCCCTCGTCGAGCGCGCCGCGGAGCACGGGATGGACACGCTCGCCCTGACCGACCGCGACGGGGCGTACGGGATCGTGAAGTTCGCGCAGGCCTGCGAGGCCGCGGGGATCCGACCGGTCTTCGGCGTCGACCTCGCCGTCGCGCCCCTCACGCAGCAGGACTCCAGGAAGAGGACCCCCGCCCACGGTGGGGCCTTCCTCGCCACCGACGCCCTCCCGAGGATCACCCTGCTCGCCCGCAGCGCGGTCGGGTGGGCAGGGCTGTGCCGGCTCATCTCGGCGACCCACCTGGCGGGGGAGCGCGGTTCGCCCGTGACCACCCTCGACCTGGTCGCCCAGCACGCAGGAACGGACGTAGCGCTCCTGCTCGGTCCGGCCTCCGAGCTCGGCCGCGCCCTCGTCCAGCGCAGGCCGGACCTTGCCAAGGCCCACCTCGACCGCTGGCGTGACGTCCTCGACCCCGGCAGCGTGATCGTCGAGGTCGTCCACCACCGCGGGCCGGGTGACGTCGGCAAGGCAGCGCGGATGCTCGGCTTCGCCCAGGAGCACGACGCGAGCGCGGTGCTGTCCAACGTTGTCCGCTACGCCGACCGCAGCGACGCCCCGGCTGCCGACGTCCTCGACGCCAGCCGCAGGCTCGTGGCGCTGGACGCCCGTCACGTCGACCGCGCCAACGCCGAGGCGGCGCTGCTGTCGGGCAAGGAGATGGCCGACGTGGCAAGCGAAGTAGCTCACGCGGCTGGTCTGAGAGATGACGGAAGAGCGCTCCTCGCCCGCACCCGGCACGAGGCCGACCGCTGCGTGGTCGATCCCCGACGTGACCTCGGGATCGGCGAGGTGCACTTCCCCGAGCTCGCTGTCGAGGGCGAGGCCAGCCAGGTGCTGCGCGACCGCTGCGAGGCGGGCTTCGGCCGGCGCCTGATGGCCCGCGAGCCCAGCACCGTGAAGCGGCTCGAGGACGAGCTGGAGGTGATCACCGGTCTCGGCTTCCCCTCGTACTTCCTGACTGTGGCCGACGTCGTGGACCTCATCAAGAGCAACGGCGTTCGGGCTGCGGCGCGCGGCTCGGGGGCAGGCAGTCTCGTGAACTACCTGCTCGGCATCAGCGACGTCGACCCGATCCGCTACGGGCTGCTCATGGAGCGGTTCCTGTCGCCGTTGCGGGGCCAGCTCCCCGACATCGACGTCGACGTGGAGTCCGCGCGGCGGATGGAGATCTACGAGAAGGTCCTGGGGAAGTACGGCGGGGAGCGCTGCACCTGCGTCTCGATGATGGACACCTACCGGGCCAGGCACGGGATCCGGGACGTCGGCGCCGCTCTCGGCCTGCCACCCGGTGAGGTCGACGGGCTCGCGAAGGCGTTTCCGCACATCCGCGCCAACCAGGTCCGGGCAGCGATGCGCGACCTGCCGGAGCTCCGCGCCTCGAGCATGAACGGCCGCTTCGACCTGCTGCTGCAACTGGTCGAGCGGCTCGACGGCCTGCCCCGGCACATCGCGCTGCACCCGTGCGGCGTGCTGCTGAGCGACCGCACCCTGCTCGACCGCACCCCGGTCGAGTCGAGCTGGCTCGGCCACCCGATGAGCCAGTTCGACAAGGACGACGTCGAAGCCCTCGGCCTGCTCAAGCTGGACCTGCTCGGGATCCGCATGCAGTCCGCGATGGCCTACGCACAAGCAGAAGTGCTCCGCGTCGACGGCGAGACCATCGACGTCGACACCGTTCCCCGAGACGACGAGAGGACCTTCGAGCTCATCCAGTCGACGAAGACCCTCGGCGTCTTCCAGATCGAGTCACCGGGGCAGCGCGAGCTCATCGGCAAGTTCGCGCCGGAGACCTTCGAGGACCTCATCACCGACATCAGCCTGTTCCGCCCGGGGCCGGTGAAGAGCGACATGGTCCGGCCGTTCCTCATGGCGCGGCAGGGCTGGAACGAGGCGGAGTACCTCCACGAGGACCTCAAGCCGGCGCTGGAGCAGACGTACGGCGTCGTGGTCTTCCACGAGCAGGTGCTGCTGATCGTCGAGGCCATGACCGGCTGCACCCTGGCCGAGGCGGACGAGATCCGCCGGACCCTCGGCACCCCTGAGGGCCAGGAGGAGGTGAAGGTCTGGTTCTTCCCCGCTGCCCACGGGAAGGGCTACGCGCTGGACCTCATCGAGCGGGTGTGGGAGGTGCTCAAGGCGTTCGCGTCCTTCGGCTTCTGCAAGGCGCACGCCGCCGCGTTCGCGCTGCCGACCTACCAGTCGGCCTGGCTCAAGGCGCACCACCCGGCGGCCTTCCTCGCCGGTGTCCTCACCCACGACCCGGGGATGTACCCGAAGCGGCTCATCCTCGACGACGCCCGCCAGTTCGGGATCGCGATCCTGTCCTTGGATGTCAACGCCTCCAAGCCGGAGTACGCCGTCGAGAAGGTCGGCTTCCTCGACGAGCCGCCGCCCTCGATCCTCGGGGCGCCGCCGCGCAGCCGGGCCACCGACCTCCGGCTGCCCGACGGTCGCGGGCACGGGATCCGGATCGGTCTGAACGACGTGCGCGGCATCAGCGAGGCCGAGATCGCGCGGATCATCGCGGGCCGTCCTTTCGCTTCCCTGTCGGACTTCTGGCACCGGGCGGCCGTCAGCAGGCCGGTCGTCGAGCGGCTCGTGGTCGCCGGCGGCTTCGACTCCCTGTACGGCCTCGGCTCGACGATCCCCGGCCGACGGCGGGGCCAGGTGACCCGACGGGACCTGCTCCTGCAGGTGGCCGAGCTCGACCGCTGGACCAGGGCTGTCACCAAGAGCCCGAGGAAGAAGAAGGCGGTCCAGCCGCTGTCGCCGTCCAAGCAGTCGTTCGACCTCGACGACGTCGCCGCACGGCGCGCCAAGCAGTCCCAGGCCGCAGCCGTCCCCGAACCGGTCGACGTCCAGCTGGCGCTGGATCTGGGAGATGCTCCTGAGCAGACGACCTCCAGCGGGCTGCCCGAGATGACGCAGGCCGAGCGGACCCGGGCCGAGCTCGACGTCCTCGGCCTCGACGTCAGCGGTCACGTCCTGGACGCCTACGCGCCGTTCCTCGCCGAGCTCGGCGCGACGAAGGCCATGAACCTGCTCGGCTGCCGCGGTTCGCAGGGCGTGCTCGTCGCGGGGGTCAAGGTCGCGACCCAGACGCCGCCGATCCGGTCCGGTCGGCGGGTCGTCTTCGTGACCCTCGACGACAGCACCGGACCGATCGACGCGACCTTCTTCGAGGACGCGCAGGTCGGTTACGCCAGCACGCTGTTCCACTCGTGGCTGCTCGTCATCAAGGGCGAGGTGCGCAGGACGGGACCGCGCGGGATCTCGCTGCTCGCTCTTGGAGCCTGGGAGCTGCCGGAGCTCCACAACGCCTGGCAGCAGGGAGGTCTGGCTGCGGTCCACGAGCTGATGGAAGGGCCGACAGCCTTTACCGAGCAGGCGGTCCGGGGGATGGCGGAGTCCCGGTCGAGCCGGCCGGTCATGGCGAAGCCACCGGAGGTGGGAGGCCGTCCGCAGGTCTACTCCTCGGGCTTCCAGCTCAGCCCCTACGCCGACATCAAGCCGGCGGGGACCGGTGGCGCTCCCCGCAAGCTGTGGCACTCGAGCCCAGGGAGCTCAGGGAGGTGACAGCACTAGGCTCCGAGGCATGCAGCAGCGCGGTCCGGCCAGCAACGTGCGGACCGCGGTGGTCTGGGACGTGCTGTCCGCTGCTCTCGAGGCCGCCGGCCCGGGTCTGGTGGTCGTGGACGCCGGAGGCGGTACGGGTGGCTTCGCCGTCCCGATCGCCGAGGCCGGCCACCAGGTCACGGTGGTGGACCCGAGTCCGGACTCGCTCGCTGCACTGCAGCGCCGGGCTGCGGAGCGCGGTCTGCCGGTCGAGGCGATCCAGGGCGACCTCAGTGACCTTGCCCAGCTGCTCCCTGCTGGCAGCGCCGACCTCGTGCTGTGCCACAGCGTGCTCGAGGTCGTCGACGACCCGACGGCAGCCCTCGCCGCTGCGGCCGGCGCGCTCAAGCCCGGCGGTCGGCTCAGCCTCGTCGTCGCCAACCGTGATGCCGCGGTCCTGGCCCGCGCCCTTGCCGGTCGGCCCGAGGAGGCGGCGCACGCTCTCACCGACCCCGACGGCCGGTGGGGTGCGGCGGACGGCACCGCCCGCCGCTGGACCCCTGCCGGCATCACCGAGCTCGTCACCGAGGCCGGCCTCACGGTCGAGCAGGTCCACGGCGTCCGCACGGTGTCGGACCTCGTCCCCAGCGCGGTCCTCGACACCGAGCCCGGCGCAGCGGCTGCGCTGCTCGCCCTCGAGCGGGCCCTGTCCGAGCGCTCGCCCTTCCGGGACCTCGCGACCCAGATCCACGTCCTCGCGCGCAAGCGCTAGGCCGTGAGGCCTGAGCGATGAGCCGGCGCAACAACCCGGCCGGTCCGCCCACAGGTCCGGCCGGCGACGACACCGGGTGCACGGTGCTGCACGTCGACATGGACGCCTTCTACGCCATGGTCGAGCTGCGGGACCGGCCGGAGCTGCGCGGCAAGCCCGTCATCGTGGGCGGGGGGGGCGGACGTGGCGTCGTGCTGTCAGCGACGTACGAGGCCCGGAAGTTCGGGGTCACGAGCGCGATGCCGATGGTCCGTGCGCGCCGGCTCTGCCCGCAGGCGATCATCGTCAACCCGCAGCACGGTCGGTACTCCGAGGCCAGCGCCGGTGTCATGGAGGTGTTCCGCTCGGTGACGCCGCTGGTGGAGCCGCTCTCGCTGGACGAGGCGTTCCTCGACGTCGCCGGTGCGGCGCGCCGGATGGGCGGTGCGCGGGCGATCGGTGAGTGGATCCGAGCGACCGTCGAGGACGAGCAGGGCATCACCTGCTCGGTCGGCGTGGCCAGCACGAAGTTCGTCGCCAAGCTCGCCAGTGCGCACTGCAAGCCGAACGGGCTGCTGGTCGTCCCCGCGGACGGGGTCGTGCAGTTCTTGCACCCTCTTCCCGTCGGGGCGCTGTGGGGCGTGGGGGAGAAGACGGAGGAGGTGCTGCGCAAGCTCGGCCTGCACACCGTCGGCGACCTGGCGGCCACCCCTCTGAGCACCCTGAAACGAGCGCTCGGCCCGGCCTCGGGCGCTCACCTGTCCGCGCTCGCCTGGGGCCGGGACGAGCGGGTCGTCACCCCGAGCGAGCCCGAGAAGAGCATCGGCGCCGAGGAGACGTTCCCGGTGGACGTCGACGACCCCCAGGTGGTGCGGCGCGAGCTCCTGCGGCTGTCGGAGCGGACGGCAGCGCGGGCCCGAGCTGCCCGGCAGGTCGGGCGCACCGTGTCGGTCAAGATCCGCTTCGCCGACTTCACGACGATCACCCGCTCCAAGACCCTGCCCGAGTCCACGGACGTGGGACGGCAGGTCTACGAGACCGCCGTGGGCCTGTACGACGCGCTCGGGCTGGAGCGCGCCAGGCTCCGGCTCGTCGGTGTCCGCCTGGAGGGCCTGACGTCCGCAGCCGCCCAGTCGAGGCAGCTGCTGCTCGGGGAGAAGGACTCCGGCTGGCGCGAGGCGGAGGCGGCCGTGGACAAGGCGGCGCTCCGGTTCGGTGCCGGCGCGGTGCGGCCGGCGGCCCTCGTCGCGCCCCTGGCAGACCCGGCTGCGCTCCAAAAGGGCCCTCCGAAGGGGGTCCCATCAGGAAATCGGCCCGATCAGCGTCCCCGATCTGGGGACTCGCCGTGACGAGCGGCGTTTCGGCTCGTATCCTCAAGGGGCACCGTGGGTCCGCCACGGCGACGGCCGAGATCTGGAGGGGGCGCCATGCCGCTCTCTGAGCACGAGCAGCGACTGCTCGACCAGATCGAGCGCGCCCTGTACGCCGAGGACCCCAAGTTCGCGACGACGGTCCGCTCGACCGACCTTCGCACGCACATGAGGCGCCGGCTCCGCCGCGCGACTGCTCTGTTCGTGGTCGGCTTCGTCCTCATGCTGTTCGGCGTCGCGGAGATCGCTGTCGGCATCGTCGGCTTCGTCGTGATGCTGCTGGCCATGCTGCTGGGCGTCTCGGCGTACAAGCGGCTCAACGGGGGCGGCGCGACGCTGCGAGCCGTCGACGGAAGCGCGGAGCGCGGCACCCGTACCAAGACCAAGAAGACCACCAAGCGCGGCACCGGCGGGTCGCCGAAGGAGCGCCTCGAGGAGCGCTGGAAGAAGCGCTGGGAAGAGCGCGGCGGCCAGTAGGTCCGCGCTAGGAGACGCGGGTTCGCCGGCGGAGCGGTCGGGTGACCGCGGAGATGCCGTCGTCCAGCCTGTCGAGCACGTCGGCCAGCCGCTCGCCCAGGCCGTGGTAGGCCCACTGCCAGGTCGACCTCGGGAACAGCAGGGCCTTCGCGCGAGTGCGCGCGGGTGAGCCCTCCTGGAGCGTGGCGCGGACCAGGGCCACCTGCGGTCGCAGGTCTGCACCGGACGCTCGTCCTGGCGGGGCGTACCGCGCCTGCTCTGCGGCGGTCGCCAGCGCCGTCAGCGCCGTGAGCGCCGGCCCGGGAAGGTGACGCCACTGGGCGAGGCGCTGGGCGGCGATCCGCGGTGACTCCGACGGGTGCCAGCGGTAGCCCACGTCGGTGGCGTCGTCGACGAGCTGGTCCCACGCAGTACGGGGGCCGGGGGTGTGCCAGCGCCGGCGCCGCCGGACCTGCGTGAGCACGACCGGCAGGACCAGGCCGAGGGCGACAAGTACCCCGAGGGGTAGCCAGAGCGAGGGCCGCCCTGACCTCGTGCTGGTGGCGGACGGAAGCGTCGTGCCGCCCTTGCCGTCAAGGCGGTTCAGCAGGTCGGTGTCCTTCTGGGCAGCCGTCTTGTTGCCGGGGGCCTTGGGCGTGGGGGTGGTCGTGATCAACCTGCCCGGGTTGGCCGGGTCGGGGACGACGACCGCCGGGATCGTGTAGGCAGGAACGCTCGAACCGCTCGCCGCTGGGGTGGGCTCGAAGCGGACCCACCCGGTGCCCGCGAACCACGCCTCTGGCCAGGCGTGCGCGTCGCTGGTCGTGATCGTGTACAGCGTCTTGTCCTTGGTGTCCTGCGACCCGGTGGTGAAGCCGACGGCGACGCGCGAGGGGATGCCGGCCACACGCAGCATGACGGCCATCGCGGTCGCGTACTGCTCGCAGAAGCCGTGCTTGCCCGTGAGGAACGCCGTCAGCGGGTCGCCGCCCTTGGTCGTCGGCTGCGACGCCTTGAGGTCGTAGACGAACTTGTTCGCTGGGTTGGCGAAGTAGGCCTGGATGGCGGTCGCCTTGTCGTACTCGGTGATCTTGCCCTTGGTGATGGCGGCGGTGAGATCGCTCACCGTCTGCGTGACGGTCAGGTCGTCGCCGTACCTCTCGCGGATCGAGGGGTCGATGCCATCGACCTGAGCGATGGCGAGCTTGTCCCGGTCGGGCAGCACCCGGCTGGCCTTGACGGTGT
>JAODNB010000386.1 GCA_025464795.1 Frankiales bacterium | reverse complement strand
ACGTAGCTGCCGGAGAACACCAGCCGTCCGCTGTAGGTGAGGCCGTCCTCGAGGAAGCTGAGGCTGCCCTCCTCCGCCATCGTGTACGACACGGCGCCGCTCGCGGCGTTGCGGATGTGGAAGACGGAGTTGCCGGTGACGTCCACCTCCGGGATGAGCTCGCCTGTGCAGAAGTCTTCGTCGTCGGTCTCCACCCACGAGCCGTGCTGGTGCTGGGTGAAGCTGTCCGTACCGGAGGCGGCCGCGGCCGGTCCCGAGCTCAGCAGCGACAGGGCAGCGGCGAGCACGGTGCAGGCCGCAGTAGGGCCGGCGCGTCGCGCCGACGTGAGTGCCTTGATGTTCATGGCGAGGTCCTTGAGGTCGGGAGTGGGAACACGCCCAGCCTGCTGCCAGCACACCGTTGTCACATCGGTCTTGCGATGGATCTGCGGCTCCCCCATGAGGAGGAGCCAGGGCTCGGCAGCCATGGCACGTCAGACGGCCGGTGTCCCGATACCTGCGACTCGGGGTCAGCGGCCACGTTCGGCGCGGACCAGGCCAGACTCGTACGCGAGCACGACCGCCTGCACCCGGTCGCGTAGGCCGAGCTTGGCAAGGACCTGGCTGACGTGCGTCTTGACCGTCGAAGGAGCGACGTACAACCGATCGGCGATCTCGACGTTGCTCAAGCCTTCAGCGACCAGCGTCAGCACCGTTCGCTCCCTTTCCGTGAGGGCACTCAGGGCAGCCAGAACAGGCGCCGGTGCTGCGTAGGGAACGGCGCTTTGGCCAGTGACGAACTGCTCGATGACCTGCCGCGTGATGGACGCCCCCAGCAGCGCGTCACCGCGGGCGACGACGGCGATGGCGGCCACCAGCTCTTCCGGTGGTGCGTCCTTGAGCAGGAAGCCACTCGCGCCCGCCCGCAGCGCCTCGTACACGTAGCTGTTGACGTTGAACGTCGTCAGGATCAGCACCTTCGGAGGGTCCGGCAGCGCGGTGATGATCCGGGTCGCGCTGATCCCGTCCGACCCTGGCATCCGGATGTCCATGAGGACGACGTCCGGACGCAGGACCTGGACGGCTTCGACGGCGGCGTCCCCATCAGCAGCCTCCCCGACAACCTGCAGGCCTTCCTGCGCTTCCAGAACCAGCCGGAAGCCCGCGCGAACGAGAGCTTGGTCGTCGACGACGACGATCCGCAGGCTGCTCATGAGTGCCCGCCCGTCGGCTGCGCGAGGGCGACGGGTAGCTGGACATGCAGGCCGAAGCCGCCGCCCTTGCGCACGCCGGCCGTGAGCGTGCCGCCCAGCAGGTCGACGCGCTCCTGGATGCCGAGCAGGCCGTTGCCCGTCCCGCGCTGACGTGGAGGCGATGGAGGCGGGCCATCGTCTTCCAGCACAACCTCCAGGACACCGGCACGCAGGTGGAGGCTGAGCCGAGCTGTCGTCGGCGCCGCATGGCGGACGGCGTTCGTCAGCGCCTCCTGGACGATGCGGAAGACGGCGAGATCCACCGCCGGTCGTAGTCCCTCCAGCGGCCCCTGCGTGACGACCTCGACGGCCAACCCGGCGCCGCGGGCCTTGTGGACGAGGACGTCCAGCCCCGCTAGCCCAACACCAGGAGAAGCTGCGTCCCCGTTCAGGACCGCGAACAGCCGCTCCATTTCCCGCACCGCTTCTGCCCCCGCCTGCTCCACCACCTGGAGAGCACCGATGCTGGCCTCCGGCGCCCGAAAGACCGAGAGGCGCGCACCGGCAGCCTGCAGCACCATCAGACTCACCGCGTGCGCAACCACGTCGTGCAGCTCTCGGGCGACCTGAGCGCGCTCCCGTACCACGGCGGCCGCTTCCCCAGCGCGCCGTTGCTCGACGAGCTCCTCATTCACCCTCCGCAGCTCGGCGACCAGCAGAGCGCGTGACCGGACCGCACGGCCGAGCAGCCATGGCGGCAGCACGTACAGCAGGAGCCCCGACAGCACGCCGGCGTCGGGGTGCACCGCCAGCAGCTGCGTCGCTGGCAGCCCGAGACACAGCACCCCCAGCCCGGTCAGAGCCTGAGGTCGAGGGCAGAGACGGCCGACGCAGAGCGCCGGCCCGAGACCGACCGTGAACGTCGGCCACACGTCACCGGTGCGGCCCCGTGCCGCCAGCGTGGCAACCGCCACGATCGCCACGGTGACCGCGCTGCCTTCCACTGGATGGTCGACCTGCCGGACCAGCAGCGCAGCCAGGGCCAGCATGGCCCCTAGCCACGCCACACCAGTTTCGCGCGCCGAAAGCGGAAAGACCAAGATTGCGACGGCGATGGCTGCCGCGTACACGACCGGCCACCGGGAGCTGACCAGCCGACCCAGATCCGCCAGGCGGGCCGTCACGGCAGGTCCGCCGGCACGTGGAGTGGCAGCGTGACACGCAACCGGGAACCCCCCTGCCCGCCCTCCACGTCAAGGCGACCGCCGTGCATGCCAACCCGACGATGCACGGTGCCAAGGCTCGGCCAGGCCTCGGACGGAGCATCCACGCGCAGCTCAAGGCAGACCGAGCCGGCTGCCACCGCCACGCCCATCGTGCCCCGGCACGGTGGGCACAACTCGAGCAAGTGCTCCGCGAGGCGGTACCCCACGAGTTGCAGATCTGGCGGAACCAGCCCAGCAGAGTCCTGAAGATCTAAGGTCACAACGAGGCCATGAGGCTGCCTTGCCAGCAAGGGCGCCAACTCGGCGAACGACGGCGCCGGTGCGACCGAGGCACCCGGGGTCCCAGGTGTCCGCAGAACCCCCAGCACCCTGCGAAGCTCGTTCAGGACAACCCGGCCTCCTGCCTCCAACTCGCCGATCATCACGACGGCCACCTCCGGCCGCTCCGTCACGACGCCCCGGGCGGCCGCGGCCTTGCCGACCATCGCGCTCACGTCCCCAACGATCACGTCGTGCAGGTCGCGCGCCATCCGCAGCCGCTCCGCCGCTGCGGCATCCACCACGCGACTCTCCCGCTCCAGCTCCAGCTCCGCACGCCTCACCTCCAGGGTGGCGACCAGCTCCGCACGCCGGCGCAGGACCCGACCGCCCAGCAGCGGCAACCCCGTCACGACGATCGCATCGAACGCCACCTCACCACCCAGGCTGTAACCGTGCAGCCAAGGCGCGTTCGCCACCAAACCGAGCGACCCAAGGCAGAAGCCGACCATCGCTCGACGGCGGGTGCGCGCATGGAAGCCAGCCGAGAACGTGAGCAGCAGCAGCGCTGGCAGCGTCGGCGCACCGTCGTACAAGTCCACACCGAGTACGTCGCACAGCAGCAAGGCGGCCAAGCCCAGACTCAGCGCCGTGAGGGGGAGCGCCGCCGAAGCAGCGGCGCCAGGCCGCCCACGACCACACCGCCCGTGATTGCTGCCGCCAGGTGATGACTCGCGAGCCCAGGCGTTGCAAGAACGAGCCCAACAGTCAAGATGCCACTCACCGCTGAGATCAGGCCGTCAGCGAGCGCATGCCGGCTGGACCAGCCAGGACGCGATGAAGCTCTCACGTTCCGACCCTAGAGCCGCCGCACGCTCAGCACCTCCACCCCAGGGAGGAGATCCGTTCTCCTGCGCCCGGCAGCAGTCCCTTTCGTTGCCGAACCGCTGCGCGAGAGAGAAGCCTCGGTACCACCTGCGAGTCCTAGCCCCAGCTGGATGACTTCACGAACCGTGTCCCGGACATGCCGGGAGGTCTCATCCCGGTCCTGCGTCACGTGCCCGTGGGCGTTGCGCTCAGGCCCGACGGCTTGGCAGGAGATGGAGCTCGTCGGCTTGTCGGACGGCTCCCCGGCGGGTGTTCACGCCGAGCTTCGTGTAGATGCTCTTGGTGTGACTGCGCACGGTGTGCAGAGACACGACGAGCTCGAGGGCGATCTCGGGTCCGCTGAGATCGGTGCCGAGCAGGCGGAGCACGTCAAGCTCCCGCTCGCTGAGGGGATCGAGCCCGGGGAGGTTCGCGACGGGTTTGCCGGACGGGGACTGAGTGAGAAGGCGACTCACGTAGGCGGCGGCGATGCCTTGCTTCGCCGCGGCCCGCAGCAACGCCGGCAGGGGGGCGCCTGGTTCGATGAACGTGCGGATGTAGCCCTCAGGTTCGGCGAGGACCAGTGCTCGCGTCAGCGACGTCATCGCCTCTCGGCCCCTGCCGCTCGACTCGTGGCAGAGGGCTTGGAGCACGAGGATCTCGAGCACGCTGCCCATCCTGGCGCCGCAGTCCGCGGCGATCAGCAGCCGTTCGAGCAGGGCCAACGCCTGTTCGGGTCGGTCTTGGGCAAGGAGCAGCCTCGCCAGCGTGAGGTGCTCGAACTCACGGAGGTAGCTGACCTCGTCCTGGTCGGAGAGGTGTCGGTCGTACGCCCAGCGCAGCGCCTCGTCGACCTTGCCTTGCTGCACCAGCACGCGAGCCCTGATCGCGGCGACAGGACGCACCTTGGGGGAGAAGTCGTTGTCGTAGACCAGCTCGGCCTCGCGGAGGAGCTCTTCGGCGCGATCGAGGTCGCCACCGATCTGGAGGAGCTGAGCCTTCGCGACTCGCAGCCGGTACGGGTACTGCGGGAGCCCCAGGCTCTCTCCCAGCTCCTCTGCGCGCGTGAGGTGCCACTGGGCGAGGTCGAGATCGCTCAGTTCGCAGAAGATGCTGCTGATGCCGACGTGCATGTCTGCGACCCCACGCAGCGCTGGTCCATCGGAGGGGGCCGCGAGCTGCAACCCTCTCTGGTAGGTGCCCAGCGCTTCACGAAGCCGACCTTGGGCGAGGTGCAGGTCGGCCAGCGTGATCGAACATGCCACGACGTCGGCGAAGGACCCCGCCGTGCGCAGGTGGTCGATGCAGTCGGTGTAACCGGCCAGGGCGGCAGCCACGTCGCCCTCGCCCCACGCGATGAGTCCGAGCAGTGCTGCGGCGCCTCCTCGAGTGAGATGGTCGTCCTCGGAGGACACGTCCAGTGCTCGCTCGGCGTGCAGCCGGGTGCCCGGGTTGTCGCCGTGCATGAGCGCTGATCCGGCGCGCCACATCGCGATAGCACCGGGCAGCGTGCGAAAGGCGTCCTCGTTCACCACGATCCGGTCCTGCAGGCGCGCATCCGGCTGCAGCCAGCGCTCCGCGTCGGTGAGGCGGCGGTCGACGTCAATGAGCTGGCCGCAAGCCAGCATCACCCCTGCGTAGTAGGCGTCGAGAACCGGGCGGTTCTCGAACACCTCTTCCGGAAGCGCCCGGAACCAGGTGAGCAAAGTGGCTTCTTGTCGAGCTTGGCTGAGGGCTGGTGCTATCTGCTCCAGCAGGCCCGCGGCGCGCCCGAAGTCCTCGCCGGCAAGGGCGTGCCGGAGCGCGTCGCCCAACGAGCCGCTGCGCTCGAACCACTCGCTGGCCCGGCAGTGCAGGTCCAGGACCTCGCCCGGTCGTTCCTCAGACAGGTAGGCGCGCAGGACGTCGGCGAACAAGTGGTGATAGCGGTACCACTTCCGTCGGTCGTCGAGCGGGATGACGAAGAAGTTGCCGCGGTGCAAGGCTTCCAGTCGTGAGCCGCTGTCGTCCTGCCCCGTGACCGCATCGCAGAGCGGTCCGGTCA
>JAODNB010000368.1 GCA_025464795.1 Frankiales bacterium | reverse complement strand
CTGCTGCTGCCGGACACGCTGCCGGACACGGGGGAAGACAGCATGACGACAGCCGAGATCGTGCCCGGTCACGAGCTGGCCAACCCGGTGGCGGGTACTCGCACCGTCTTCACCGCGACGGCGGCGTCGACGGGCGGGGAGTACGTGGAGGTCGAGGTGACGTACCCGCCCCACAACGCCCCGCCGCCGATGCACCACCACCCGTCCCAGACCGAGCACTTCACGGTGCTCAGCGGCGCCGTGACCGTGGTCCGCGGCGAGGAGAGCTTCCTTGCGGAGACGGGTGAGGACTTCACCGTCCCACCCGGGGCCAGCCACCAGATGTGGAACCACGGCGACGTCGCAGCGACCTTGCGCTGGCGGGTGTCGCCCGCCCTGCGGACGGGCGAGATGTTCTGCGCGCTGTGGCAGGTGGCGCACGACCACCACTGGTCACCGGACCCGGTTCGGGTGTTCGAGGTCGTGTCCAGCTTCCCGGACGAGTTCCAGCTCGGATGAGCTCGGGTCCGGCACGACGAGGGCCCGTCACCCGGAAGGGTGACGGGCCTGACGCCTTGAGGCGTGCCGACCGTTGCGGCGATCAACCGCGGATGGCCGCCCCCATGGTGAGGACGCCGGACGGGTCATAGGCCGCTGCCGTGGCGCGCAGCCGGGCGAGGGTCGCGGGACGGTACGCCGTGGCCGCCGACCGGCTGTCCCGAGCCGAGAAGAAGTTCGGCCACATCCCCTGGTGCGCCCAGGGCTGCAGGGCGGCGATCATCGCCTCGCCGTGCTCGACGGTGCCGGGGATGCCGGCGATGCCCGCCATGAACACGCTGAAGCGCGCGTCCCGGTGGTCGAAGGCGTCGGGCTGCTCGGGTGCCACGGCGTAGGCGCCTCCGAGCTGCCGGATCTCCGTGAGCACCTGGGGCGAGCCGCTCGTCGCGCGCAGCACCACCTGCTCCAGAGCCGCGTAGGGCAGCTCGGTGAGCAGGACCGTCTGCTCGATGACCGGCATCGGGTCCACGGGATCGGTGTGGACGAGGTCAACAGCCGGGTAAGGGTGCAGCCCGACGCTGTCGAGGACGGTCGGTGCGATGGCGCGGAGCGGCGCGAGCAGCTCCTCGGTCTCGAGGGGGTCTGTGGTGGAGAGCACCCGGACGCTCACGACCTGCTTGCCGGCGATCGGCTCCGGGATGCCCGGGAGCGGGGGCAGCTGCAGCACGGCGAGGGACGTGGTGATCGAGGTCGGGAGATCGGCGCACCAGCGGTTCCACAGCGCGGCCACCTCGGCGGTTCGGGTCCCGTCGTAGAACAGGGCACCGCCGTAGAAGTGCGTCAGGGGGACCAGGTCGATCTCGACGGCGGTGACGATGCCGAGCGAGCCCTTGCCTCCGCGAAGTGCGAAGAACAGGTCAGGGTGCTGCTCGGCGGTGACCCGTCGCAGCTCCCCGTCGCCGGTGACGACCTCGAAGGCGCGGGCGGTGTCCGACGCGAGGCCGTAGGTCCGGGCCATTGGGCCGACCCCGCCACCCGTCAGGTAGCCGACGACACCCACGTCGCTGGTGCTGCCGTTGAGCGGGGCGAAGCCCATCTTGTGCGCGGGTTCCAGGACCTGCGCCCACTTCACGCCTGCTCCGATGCGGGCCCAGCCCTCGGCGTGGACGGTCACCTCGTCGAGCTGCTTGGTGCTGATCAGGATGTCGCCGGCCAGCGACGCGACGGCGCCGTGGCCGGTGGCCTGAACGCCGACCTGCAGGCCGTGGCGCCCGGCGAACCGCACGGTGGCGGCGACGTCGTCAGCGGTGGTGGCGGAGACGACGGCGCGAGGCGCCATGTCGACGGCCAGGTTCCACGAGGCGACGAGCTCGGCGTAGCCGGCTTCGCCCTGCACGTGCAGGGTGCCGTCGAGGTCGCGCCGCAGAGCGGTCAGGTCGGTGGTGCGGGTGTCGCTGAGCAGCGTCACGCTTCTGTCCTCCAGGAATGGTCGCTCGGGAGTCGAGCGGGCTGGGAGGGACAGTGCGTGAGGGCCCTTGCGGAACTCTGGTGCGCGTCTTGAGGCCGACTTGGAAAGCGCTTGTCAGGAGTGCTGGGCGACGAGCAGACCGCGAGGATCGGCCTGCGACCGCACCTGCTGCAGGCGGGACCAGGACTCGGACGGGAACCCGGTGCGGCTCTCGACGGACTCGTCGAGCATGGGCAGGTACGCCGATCCGGTCGCCCACGGCGAGAGCGCCTCGAGCAGCCGCCCCGCCTGGGCGATGTGCTCGGCGTAGGCCACCGGGTCCGCCGCGAGCCCGATGCCGAGCGCGAGGAACTGGCCGTCCAGCCGGTCGAGCACACCACCACGCGGGTCGGCCCGCCCGACGGCGCCGCCGAGCTGACGGAGCTCGGCGACGGTCAAGGTCGAGCCCGAGTCGGGTCCGACGTGCGACAGCAGCGCGTCGACGGCCGCCGGGGGCAGCTCGCGCAGCGGCGAGGACTTGGCGTAGCCGGGTGCCGGCCCCTCCGGCTCGAGGTGCATGCGGGACAGCGAGGACGCCGGGACGCGGGCGAACGTGTCCAGCTCGGGGCGGGCCGCGCGCAGCGGAGCCAGGACGTCGTCCGCGGCCGCGTCCTCCCCGACCACGGCTCCGTCGATGACGACGAGGCGCCGCCCGCGGAGCTCAGCCGGGACCTCCGGGATGTCGGGCGCCTGCAGGACCCGGAAGGACGTCGTGACCTCGTCCGGAGCCTCGGTCGCCCACGCGGCCCACAGGGGGAGGACAGCTTCGGCGGCGGTCCAGTCCCAGACGAGCATGCCCGCGACGACGTCGGGCAGGGGCAGGAGGTCGAACTCGATCGCGGTCACGACGCCGAGCCCCCCGCCTCCGCCTCGCAGCGCCCAGAACAGGTCCGGCTCGGAGCGGTCCGAGCAGCGCACGAAGCTGCCGTCCGCGAGCACGAGCTCCGCCGCGGTGACCGCGGACGACTGCAGCCCCGCTGACCGGGCGTACCAGCTGATACCCCCGCCGAGGGAGTAGCCGACGACGCCGACATCAGGCGTCGAGGCGTGCAGGGCCGCCAAGCCGTGGGTGCCCGCGAGGTCGGTGACCGACCCCCACAGGACGCCGGCACCCACTCGGGCGCTGCGGCCTGACACCGCGAGCTCCGTCATGGCGGAGGTGCGCAGCAGGACGGCATCGCCCAGCCGGCCCTCGAACGGGGCAGCCCCGTGCCCGGTGCCCTGGACCGCGACGCCCAGCCCGGCGCTGGCCGCGGCGCGCAGCACGGCGGCTGCCTCCTCGGGGAAGGCGGGGTAGGTGACCGCGACGGGGAAGTGCTCGACGGCCACGTTCCACGGCGCACGCGCGGAGTCGTAGCCGGGGTCCCCTGGCAGGTAGACCGCGCCACCGCAGAGCCCCCGAAGGCTCTCGGCGCGGGCAGGGCCGAGTCTGGTCACAGCGACCACACTGCCTGCGGGGACTTGAGGATCACTTGAGCCCCTCGAGCGTCGCCTGCACCGTTCCGGGCGTCAGGAACAGCTGCTGCGCGACAGCCCGGACGTCCAGGCCCGTGGAAGTGAGGTCCAGGATGCGGCGCTGCGTGGTCGTCAGGACGGGCACGTCGTCCCAGGGCAGCTCGGCGTCGCTCCCGCAGTCGTGCAGGGCCCTCAGCACCTCGTCGCGCAGGCCGAGCGCGCCGCACCCGTGGGCACCGACCAGCGCTGCCCTCAGCAGCTGCTCGTCGCCGGTGGCGCGACCGACGCTGCACTGGCTCCTGGCCAGCTCCACCCGGAAGGGCGTGGGCTCGAGGACAGCGAGCGACTCTCGCAGCAGCGCCGTGTCCTGACGGAGCTCGCCGAGAACCCGCAGCGCCCGGCCCAGTGCGAACGGGGCCCCCCAGCGGCGGGCGAGCACCAGCTCCTCGGCAACGAGGGCGTCCGCCTCGTCGTACCGGCCGAGGCCCACCAGGGCAGAGGCCTTGAGCGAGCGCCACGGGCGCCAGGCAGGGTTGGCGATGTGGTTCGCGTCCACGATCGCCTCGAACGCGGCCAGCGCTTCGGCATAGCGCTGCTCGGCGACGAGCACGGCGACGTGCGCGTCCTCGACGAGGCGCTGCCCCTCGCCCATGAACGGCTCGGCGAGCGCCGGTCCGAGCACCTCGCGCGCGGCGGCGACATCCCCTCGTTCCAGCATCACCATGGTCCGGAGACCGTCGGCGTAGGCCGTACCGACTCCGCGGTGCTGCTGCCACATCAGCTGCTGCTCGCCGGCAGCCGTCATGAGGGCGAAGGCCTCCGGCAGGTCCCCGAGCCGCCAGACGTGGAACCCGCGCCAGAGGTTGATCGCGAGCGCCGCGAACAGCGAGCCCTGGCGGTGCGCCACCGCCTGCCCCCGCTGCCAGAAGTCCCCGAGTTCGTCGTCGGCCACCATCCGGGTGTTCGCAGCCACCACCCACAGCAGCCCGTTGTCGACCGCGAACAGCCGGTCGTCCTCCGTGGCCCGCCTTGCCAGCGCGATGGCCCTGGCGCGGTCCTCGCCGCGCAGGGTCTCCTCCCACGACAGCTCGGCGGCCAGCATCTTCGCGCCGTGCCGGTGGCCGACGACCTCGGGGCTCCCGACCAGCCACTCGTCCTGGTTCAGGCCGTGCATGCCGGCGGCGACCCGCTCCAGTGCCAAGAGGCCCTGGCGGACGTCCACGAGCTCCTCCGGCAACGACAGCCGCGCGGTGCGCGCGAAGGCGGACGCGACGCCCCGGGGGCTGGCGAAGATGTGGTTGCGCGCGATGCCGAGGGCCACCTCGCCGCGGACCGCGGGGTCGTCGATGAAGGGGTAGGCCTGCTCCAGGTGCTCGGCCCCGGCAGGGCCGTCTACGTGCGTCTCGAGCAGCCCCAGCTCCAGCAGCACGTCCACGCGCTCGGCGCCGATCACGGGCTCCTCCAGGGCACGGCGCAGGTAGGTGACCGCGCTGTCGGCGGCGCCGCGGTCGGCCACCGTCCGCGCGGCCCGGCGCAGCACGCCGACCGTGCTCTGGTCACCGCGGCGCGGGGCGAGGAGCAGGTGCGCAGCCACCTTCTCGTCCGAGGCGCCCGCCGCGAGGAGGGCAGCAGCGGCCCGCTGGTGCTGCAGCTCGCGCTCCCCCCCGGGCAGCTCCCGGTAGACCGCGTCGCGCACCAGCGGGTGGACGAAGCCGAGCGGGTGCTCGTGCCGGAGGATCTCCGCACGGGTCAGGTGGGCCAGTGCGGCGGCGGCGTCTTGCTCATCGAGACCCGCGAGCGCGGCGACCGTGGGGAGCTGGGCTCCCTCTCCGAGCACGGCGACGGCGCGCGCCACTGTCGTGAGCGCGTCCGGCAGTCGGCGCAGCCGCATCAGCACCATGCTCGAGATCGCCCGAGAACCGACGGCCATCACGGTGTCGGCGTGTGAGGCGTCGGGTGGAACCCGGTCCGCCTCGAGAGCCCGGAGCAGCTGACGCAGCAGCAGCGGGTTGCCGCCCGTCGTGCGGTGGCAGGCGGCGACGAAGGAGGGAGCAGCGGAGCTCCCGAGCCGACCCTGCACCAGCCCTTCCGTCGCCTCATGGGACAGCGGCCCGGGACGGACCGAGGCACCGGCCGTCTCGTAGATCTCGGCCAGCAGGTCCTCGGACTCGTGCCGCTCGCCGGTGCGCACCGTCCCCACCAGCAGCACGGGGAGGCTGTCGAGGCGACGGGCCAGGTAGGCCAGGAACCGCAGCGACCCGCTGTAGCACCACTGCAGGTCGTCGACCGCGAGCACGAGCGGGCCGTCGGCGGCGAGGTTGACCGTCAGCCAGTACAGGCCGTGCAGCACCGCGAACGACCCGTCCGCCCGCTGCTCCACCTCCTCGAAGACCCCGCGTGCGCTGGCAGCCGACCCCGCGAGCAGCTGCTCTCTTCGCGAGGCGTCCAGCAGCAGCGGCTCGAACAGCTGTCGGACCACGCCGAAGCCGAACGCGCTCTCGAGCTGGCTTCCCCGGGCCACCAGGACCGGGAGCCCCCGCTGCTGGGCGAGCGCACGGGTCTCGACCAGCAGCCGGCTCTTGCCGATGCCGGCAGGCCCCTCGACGACGACGACCTGGGAGCTGCCGGCCGAGGCGCCGTCGACCGCCGACGCGAGCAGCCGCAGCTCGGCGTCCCGGTCGACGAGGTCCTC
The DNA here is from genome assembly GCA_025464795.1 of Frankiales bacterium. Classification (GTDB taxonomy): domain Bacteria; phylum Actinomycetota; class Actinomycetes; order Mycobacteriales; family SCTD01; genus RYN-111. Next base: position 3,357 of record JAODNB010000368.1, on the reverse strand, counting down.
GACGCTGGTGGTGAGCCCCGCGGAGGGGGCGGACCGCTGGCGGGGTACGGCAAGCGACTGCTCGAGCACCTGCTGCTCGAGCTCGCGCAGCCTGGGGCCCGGGTCGACGCCGAGCTGGTCGGCGAGCGTGCTGCGTGCGCGACGCAACGCGGCCAGCGCATCGGCCTGGCGGCCGGCGTTGTACAGGGCGAGGACCAGCAGCCGCCACCGCTCCTCCCGCAACGGCTCGGCCCGGAGCAGCGCCTCGAGGTCGGGGATCAGGACGCTGCTCTCGCCGGCGGTCAGTCGGGCGTCGAGCAGGGCCTCACGGGCGACCTCGCGCAGCTCGTCCAGTCGCGCCACCTCCGCCTGCGCCCAGTGCTCGTCGGCGTAGTCGAGCAGTGCCGGTCCCCGCCACAGGTCCAGGGCTCGCTGCAGGGCGGCAGCGTCCCCGCTCCCGGACTTCACCAGGTGCTCGAACTCCCAGGCGTCGACCGCGTCGGGGGGCAGCCGCAGGCAGTAGCCCGGCCCGGAGCTGGCGAGGACCGCGTCGCGCGCCCGGGCGCCGGCGTCGGGGTGCAGCCGCTTGCGCAGGTGGGACACGTAGGACTGCAGCGCCCCGGCGACGTTCCCCGGAGGGTCGTCCCCCCACACGGCGTCCGCCAGGGCATCGGCGCTCACGAGCTGGCCGTGCGCGATCACCAGCCGCGCCAGCACAGCCTTCTGCCGACGCCCGCCGAGGTCGACCGCAGACCCTTGCACCTCGGCACCGAGCTCCCCGAGCACGAGCAGCCGCAGCCCCTCGCCTGACACCCGCGCCTCCCCCCGGAGTCGATCTTTCGCGCTGGACCTTACGCCCTGACACCTGTCCCGGGCACGCAGATGCCGGGCCCCACCCCCATCGGGTGAGCCCGGCACCTGCGAGGCCGACGAGCGGAAGCGGAGCTCCGCGGTGTACGTGGAGCCGTCCGTCAGCTTCAGGACGAGAAAGCCCAGGCCTTCTCGGTCTTCCCGTTGAGGTGGTACTGGCCGCTGCCCGCGTCGTACCCGAGGGCGCAGGCACCTGGCGTGGCCACGGACTCGAGCGGGTCGAGCCGAGTGCCGGTGCAGACATGGGGCGCGGACATCGGGTAACCGCACGCCAGGATCCCGAGGCCGCGGTTACCGCCGAGCGAGAACTTCAGGGGCCGCCGCCCGGGAGCACCAGGCTGTTCTGGGCCGCCAGCGCTGTGCCGGGAAACCCCACCAGCACACCCGAGGTCAACGCCGCAGTGACCACGATGGAAGCGGTACGGGCGGCCGGCTGACGGTTGCGCACTCTGCGCTGGCTCCGTCGGAGTCGTAGGGCTCTGGGCATGGCGTGACGCTCCTTCGGTCTGGCCTGATGTCGAGGCGAGACGTTGGCGCGAGCCCCTTGAGAGCCGCTTGGAGCGCACTTGAGAGGTACCGGGCCGCACGAGCTCAACCGAGCGACAAGTGGGGCCGCCCACAGTGCCGGCACCTACCACCCACGAGTCGGGAGACCCGCCATGACCACCCTCACCACACCACCTCCTCCCGCCGCCCGGGCCGTCCCACCGGACACAGCCCCGCGGCGCACCCAGCACCTCACGCTCCTCGTCGTGTGCGTCACGACAGGCATGCTCATGCTCGACATCGCCGTCGTGAACACGGCTCTGCCGAGCATCGCTCGCGACCTCAGGACCGGCCTGGTGGGCGTCCAGTGGGTCGTCGACGCCTACGCCCTCGCCCTTTCGGCCGCCGTCCTGACCGCCGGCTCCGTCGCGGACCGCTACGGACGCCGGCGCCTCCTGCAGATCGGGCTGGTCCTGTTCACAGCCGCATCGCTGGGATGCGCCCTGTCCGGGAGCATCGCCGTGCTGGAAGCCGCTCGCGCCGTGCAGGGCGTGGGAGCTGCCGTGCTGTTCGCCGTCTCGCTGGCCGTGCTCGGGCACGCGTTCCCGGACAGCCACGGGCGCAGCAGGGCCCTGGCTGCCTACGGAGCCACCATCGGCGCCTCGTTCGCCGTGGGTCCGCTCGTCGGTGGTCTGCTGACCGAGGGCCTCAGCTGGCGCTGGATCTTCCTGGTCAACGTCCCCGTGGGCGTGGCGTGCATGGCAGTCACCCGCCGTTCGGTGGAGGAGTCGCGGGACCCGGAGCCGAGGAGCGTCGACCTGGTCGGACTCGCGCTCCTGTCGTCCGGGCTGTTCCTGCTCGTGTTCGGGCTGCTCCGCGGCGCCGAGCTGGGCTGGTCCTCGCGTCCCATCGTGGGTGCCCTGAGCGCAGCCACTGCGCTCCTCGTCGGCTTCACCGTCGCCGAGCTGCACCTCGAGGAGCCGATGGTCCCGATGGAGATGTTCCGGGACCGCATCTTCAGCGGTACGCAGATCGCCGCCTTCGGCATCTCGTCGTCGCTGTTCGCGGTCTTCCTCTTCGTCACCCTCTACCTGCAGGGCGTGCTCGGGCTCTCACCGGTGCAAGCCGGAGCGGTGTACCTGCCGGGGACGGTCGTCATGTTCGTCGTCGCCGGCCTGACCCCTCAGCTGCTGAACCGGATCAGCGCCCCGGCGGCGCTGTGCGGGTCACTGGTCGTCGTGGCTGTCGGCCTGGCCCTGCTGCTGCTGCCGGGCGCGCACTCCTCGTGGGTCGCGATCCTCCCGGGCACGGTCGTCTCGTTCGCCGGCTCCGGCGTCTTCAACCCGGTCATGAGCGGCCTCGTGCTCTCTCAGAGCGACGCCGGCCGCGCGGGTCTGGCGACGGGCGTGAACGACTCCTTCCGGCAGATCGGCATCGCGCTCGGCGTCGCCGTTCTCGGGACCTGCATCCCGGCCGCGTCCGCGTTCTCCGGCGACGGGGCGGCCTACGTGAGCGGCCTGCACCGGGCGCTCGCGGCGTCAGTCGTCCTCGCCACCGCTGGGGCCTGCGCGGCGTTCTGGCTGATGCGCTCGGTCAGCGGGAAGGCCGTCCTCGGACATGAGGCGTGACTGACATGAGGCGTGACCGAAGGACGTCAGAGCAGGACGGCGCGAAGGACCGCGCAGAAGCCGGCGGCGACGAGCCCCGCAGCCGGGATCGTCAGCACCCAGGCCATGGCGATGTTCCCCGCGACGCCCCACCGGACGGCGGACAGCCGGCGGGTGGCGCCGACGCCCATGACCGAGCTGGTGATCACGTGTGTGGTGGAGACGGGCAGGCCGTAGTGGGCGGTCGCGAACAGGACGCTCGAGGCGACGGTCTGGGCCGCGAACCCTGCCGCCGGGTCCAACTTGAAGACGCGTCGGCCGAGGGTCCGCATGATGCGCGCACCGCCCGAGAAGGTGCCGAGGCTGATGGCGGTGGCGGCGGACAGGATGACCCACAGCGGGATGTCGGCCGACG
>JAODNB010000353.1 GCA_025464795.1 Frankiales bacterium | reverse complement strand
GTCGCCGACGGTGCGGACGCTGGACCGGTTGCTGGCGGCGTGCGGGGTGCAGCTGAGGGTCGCTCTCGAGCCGCTGAAGGCCGAGCTCGACGAGCGGGTGGCCGCCTACACCGGCGAGGTCGTCGGGCTGGACGACTCGTGGGCTGCGATCGCGGACGGTCTTGACGACCTCGCGCCCGCGGGGATGATGCGCGCCCCGCGGAGGGGGGCGGTCACCTGGGCCGTCGACGGCGCTGCGGCGCTCGCCCTGCAGGGCTTCGCGGCACCGGTCGAGGACTTCGTCTACGAGCTGGTGGTCGAGCTGGACGAGGCCTTGCGCTTCTGGATGAAGGCGGTCGCGCTGCAGGGCATCGACGACCACGGCTACTTGGTGATGAGCTGGCTCGACCTCGACCATGACGCCATCAGCGCGGCGCTTCCCGGGGCCCGGATGGGCTACGGCGGGCTGTACCGGCTCAGGGTGGTGGCGTCGCTCGGGCCGACCGTCAGCCTCGCGGTGCCGTGGCTGGACCGCACGATCCGGGTGGCGACGGTGGACGAGGTCGAGCGTGCTCACCCCGAGCACCGAGAGGTGCTCGAGCGGTGGCGCCAGAACCGGGACCGCGACGTAGCCTGAGGGCATGACGGGCTTCGAGACGCTGGCGATCCACGCGGGTCAGGAACCGGACCCGACGACCGGCGCCGTCGTGGTGCCGATCTACCAGACCTCCACCTACGTGCAGGAGGAGGTCGGCAGGCACAAGGGCTACGAGTACAGCCGCTCGGGCAACCCCACCCGTACCGCCCTGGAGACCTGCCTTGCCGCGCTGGAAGGGGGAGCGACCGGCCTGGCCTTCGCCAGCGGGCTCGCGGCGGAGGACACCCTCATCCGGACCGTCCTCAAGCCCGGCGACCACGTGATCGTGCCGAACGACGCGTACGGCGGGACGTACCGGCTGTTCGCCAAGGTCGCGAGCCGCTGGGGGATCGAGCACACCCCCGTACCCCTCGCAGACCTGGACGCCGTCGCGAAGGCGATGACCCCGAGCACGCGGATGATCTGGTGCGAGACGCCGACCAACCCCCTGCTCGGGATCGCCGACATCGCCGGCCTGGCTGAGATCGCCAAGGGCGCGACGCTCGTCGTCGACAACACGTTCGCGAGTCCCTACCTGCAGCAGCCGTTGGCTCTCGGTGCGGATGTGGTCGTGCACAGCACCACGAAGTACCTCGGCGGCCACAGCGATGTCGTGGGCGGTGCCCTCGTGACGGCGGACACGGCGCTGGGCGAGGAGCTCGCCTTCCACCAGAACGCCATGGGCTCGGTCCCCGGGGCCTTCGACAGCTGGCTCGTGCTGCGAGGGGTCAAGACCCTCGGGGTCCGGATGGACCGGCACTGCGAGAACGCGGCCCAGGTCGTGGAGCTGCTGACGCGGCACGCGGCCGTGAGCGAGGTGCTCTACCCCGGGCTGCCCGAGCACGCGGGGCACGACATCGCGACCAAGCAGATGAAGGCCTACGGCGGGATGGTCAGCTTCCGACTGGCCGGCGGTGAGGAGAAGGCCCTCGAGGTGTGCAAGCGGACCGAGGTGTTCACGCTGGGCGAGTCGCTCGGCGGAGTCGAGTCGCTCATCGAGCACCCGGGCAGGATGACGCACGCGAGCGTGGCTGGGTCCCAGCTCGAGGTCCCGTCGGACCTCGTGCGCCTCTCGGTCGGCATCGAGACGGCCGACGACCTGCTCGCGGACTTGGAACGGGCCCTGTCTTGATTTATCGGCCTTCCGTGCCGAGGCTTCAGGGGTGAAGCGCAGCGCACCTCGTTGGGTTGTCGAGGCAACGGCTTGGGCGATCGCGCTCGTGCTGGTCGCCGGTGTGCTGGTGGTGGCGACGGGCGTGGTGGGAAAGCGTGCCATGGCCTCGCCGGCGGCGGTTGCCGATACCCCGGTAGTCACCAGGTTGCCTGTCGCCAAGACAGCCGCCCCGAAGCCCGCGCCGGTCAAGAAGGCCCCGGTGAAGACCCGCGCCCGCACAGGTGTCCCGGTCGAGGCCTCGCTGGGACCCCCTCCCGGTCCGGAGAAGGACGCCGTGCCGTTGTCGTTCGCCGCTCCCGAGGACCGGTACGCGTTCCTGGTCGGCGTGACGCGCTACCGCAAGCCCACGCACGACACGATCGCGGGCGCGGCCGACGCGACGTACATCGCCTCGCTGCTGAAGGCGAGCGGCTGGCCGGCAGCCAACATCAGGGTGATCACCAACGAGCAGGCGACGGGCGCCGCGATCCGCGACGGCTTGAACTGGCTGGCAGGGAAGAGCCGGCCCGGGACGTTCACGCTGTTCCACTTCTCCGGGCACGTGAAGCAGGAGGGCGGCCACGAGAAGCTCTGGCCCTACGACCGGAAGTTCGTCCCGGACACCGACCTCGCCTCTGTCCTGAACCACGGCACGGGCAAGATGTGGGTCGACATCGCGGGCTGCGAGGCAGGTGGCTTCTTCGAGGACCTGCCCTCCAGCCGCGTCCTGGTCTCGACGAGCTCACGGTCTACGCAGAAGTCGTACGAGTACCCGCAGTGGGGCGAGTCCGTGTGGGCCGGGTTGGTGTTCGACCTGGGCCTCACGCAGGGGCAGGCTGACGCCGACAGCAACGGAACGACGACCGTGGGCGAGGCGCTGCGCTACGCCACCTACTACGCGCAGGCGATCACGCTGCACCAGAGCCCCTACGGCCGGCAGACGCCGCAGGTCGCCGGCGACCCGGTGCGCGGCTGGACGCTGGCCAACCCGCCGTCCTAGTCCTTCCTCGAGAGCGTCCTAGAGCGACATCCACATCCGCACGTGCGGCCCGATCTCCGGGTCGTCCCACGGCTCGCCGATGGGCATGAGCCCCGCACGTTCGTAGAAGGCCCGTGCCGGAGTCCGGGCGTTGCACCAGAAGGTCGCGCCGCCCTGGGCACGGCAGTGCTCCAGCAGGGCGTGGAGCACGAGCGCGCCCACGCCCTGGGAGCGGTGCGAGGGCAGCGTGGCCATCCCGCGCAACCGCCAGGCCGGGGCAGCGGCCTCGAAGGGTGGCGGGTCGAGTCGGACGTTGCCGGTCCCGACCAGCAGCTGTCCCTCGTACACCCCCACGTGGAAGGCGGGCTCGTCATCGCCCGGGAGGGCGACCGGCCGCCCACCGCGAAGGACGTCCCGCCGCAGCTGTGCCGTCTCGGAAGCGGGAACCTCGCGGACCTCACGCACAACGTCGACGCTAGCTGACTGTGAGCCGGCCATCTTGCCGTCGCCCCTGCCGTCGGTGATCATCCAGAGCGCGTTGCGGATTCGTGACAACCGCGTGACCCCGGTGTGCAGGAATCGAGACGACGACGCCGAACAGATGATCAAGGGCGTGACGACGGTCACTGCAAGACATCGGAGGCACACGTGCGGACAGGACTCGTCACCGGGCGCGTCATCGCGGTGTCCGCTCTCGCTGTCGGCGGAAGCGGCGCTCTGCTGGTGACGGCTCCCGCAGCGCTCGCGGCCACGGCGACCCCGCCGGTGGTGTCGAGCAACTGGTACTGGGCGGAGAAGGCCCCGTCCGCCAACGGGCAGGCGCTTCCGGCGCTCCCCGACCAGGCGGATGCCGCGTCCGGGGTGCCCGCGGGCGATCTCGGCGTCGGGCTGATCGCAGACCAGGCGGCTCCCGCTGACAAGGTCGCGGCGGTGGGCTTCGACCTGACCACCGTCCCGCTCGGAGCGACGTTCAGCCGGTTCCAGGTGACCGTCCCCGTGGACCCAGCAGGCACCAACGCCCAGTCCGCGCCACCTGACATCTCAGCGTGCGAGAACATCGACAGCTTCGCCGACGCGCCTGGACCGAGCCCCCTGGCATCGGCTCCGCCGGTCTCGCTGCCCTCCTGCGTGAAGGGGAAGCTCGACGCAGCCAAGGGGTACGTCTTCGACCTGACCACCATGGCCAACGACTGGTCGTTCGGCGCTCCCTCTCTGGGAATCACGCTGCGGCCGACCTCCACCGGCCCCGGTACCGCGCCGTTCTCGATCGCTCTCCAGGGCAAGAACGGGATCCGTACTGCGGCCGAGTACGCCCTCCCGACCGCCGTCGTCGCCCCTCCCGCGGATAACCCTCCCGCGGCTCCCGAGGTCGCGCCCCTCCCTGCGGTCCAAGGGGGCGGGCTCGTCGCGGCTCCGCCCGTCCTTCCTTCGGTCGACCTCCCCGCGCCCGAAGCAGCCCCCGCGCTGCCGCAGCCGCAGGTGAACCCGGCACCCCAGGCCGCTGCCCCCGCGACGCGCGCAACGGGCCTCGTCGAGCCCGCACCGTCCTCGACCCCGAGCACCGGCTTCTGGCTCGCCCTCCTCGCCGGAGCGGGACTGCTGGCCCTCACTCGGGTCGTGCTCAACGACCCGATGGCCCCCGAGGCAGCAGACCCGCGCCGGCGTCGCTTCGCCCAGGTCGTGAGCAGCGCCGTCGCCGCCCCGCGCGTCTCTGCCCGACCTTCCCCGGCCTGAACCAGCCTGACCTGCCCGCCCCGACCCAGACATCCCCTGGAGCCCCCGCCATGCGCCGCACCCCCTCGACCCTCCTGGTCGCGCTCCTCAGCGTCTCCGCGCTGACCGCCGCGTGCGGTCTCAAGCAGGACCAGCTCGATGCCCTGAAGCAGCAGAACGGCGGGGGCTCGGTGAACGCGGGCTCCACCGGCGGCGCGGGCACCGACGCGTCCACCGGGTCGGCGGTCGTGCCGAGCACGGGGGGTGGCTCGGGCGGCACCGGGATCGGCGCCACCACCGGGGCAGGCACCACCTCGACAAGCGGGTCGGTTGCCCTGCCCGGCGGGACGGGAGGCTCGTCAGGCACCTCCGGGACGTCGGGATCCTCAGGCACCTCCGGCAGCAGCAGCTCGAGCTCCTCGGGCACCACCGGTGCCGCCGGGGGCAAGTGCTCCACGCTCGGCCAGAACGTCGTCGGGATCACGCCCACCGAGATCCGCATCGGCATCCACGCCCCGCAGACGGGTACGGGGGCGCCGCTGCCCGCCTCCTTCGCAGCCGGTTCGGCCGTCTACTGGAACAGCCACAAGGTCTGCGGCCGCAAGGTCGTCGTCGACTTCCAGGACGACAAGTACACGCCCTCCACGGCACGCGACGTCTGCGGCCCCATGAGCCGCCGCGACTTCATCGTCATCGGTGCCGCGGGCACCGACCAGATCCAGTCCTGCGCCACCATGCCGGACATCAAGGACCAGGGCGTGCCCTACCTGTCCGCCGGTGTGACGACGAACGGCCTGATCGGTCTCAAGCACTACTTCGCGACGACCCTCACCTACGCCCAGCAGGCCACCCTCGTGCTGAAGAACGCGCAGAACCAGCACCTGGGCATGAAGAAGTGGGCGGTCATCACGAGCAACACCAACAACTTCAAGGACGCCCGGGACGCCATCGAGCAGGTCCTGACGAAGGCACACGTCCCCTTCAAGGACATCCAGGTCGACGCGACGAACGACAACGGCATCCAGAGCCGCGCCGCGCAGACCGGGACGCAGCTCGCGACCGGCGGCTACGACACCGCGTTCCTGGTGACGAGCCCCGGCTACTTCATCTACATGAGCGGAACGGCGAGCAAGCAGGGCTTCACCGGCACCTACACCGGTCCCGGCGTCACGATGACCGAGGTCACGGTGGCCCAGCTGGTCTGCGGCGCCACCGGCGGCTTGGTCAAGGCCAACTTCCTGGCGCCGTACCCGGGCATCGACAAGGCGACGCCTGAGTTCATCAAGGCCACGGGTGGCAAGTACGACGACATCTACTGGTCGCTGTGGGGCCTGTCGCAGGCGCTGGACCAAGCGCTGCAGGCCAGCAGCTCGCTCACCCGGCCGGGGTTCATCAGCTCGCTGCAGAACGCCTCCCTGCCGGGGGGTGTCTACAACCCCGCGAAGTTCAACGGTGGCCACTTCGGGGGCACCGGGGCGTTCAGCCAGAAGATGAACTGCAACCAGACGCAGCCGAACCAGAGCCAGCCCGGCTCCTGGAACACCGTCGGATCGCCGCTGTTCAAGTGAGCGTCGCGCTCCTCGGGCACGCCGCCACGACGGCCGTCCCGCTCGCCTTCGACACCCAGCTCAAGATCGGTCAGCCGCTCATCCTGGGCATCGTCCAGGGGGCGATCTACGGCCTCATCGGCCTGGGCCTCGTGCTGCTCTACAAGAGCAACCGGATCTTCAACTTCGCGCAGGCGGAGTTCGGCACGATCGCCGGCCTCTGCACGCTGCTCGCGCTGAACGGTCGGCTGTTCGGGATCAGCTGGCACATGCCCTACGCCGTGGCGGCCGTCGTCGGCGTGCTCATCGGGACGCTGACTGCGGTGGCCACCGAGCGGCTGGTCATCCGGCCGCTGTTCAACCGGCCCAAGGTCATCCTGGTCGTCGGGACCGTCGGGGTGCTTCTCACCCTCATCGCGATCGAGAGCCTGGCGTTCCCGCAGGGCGACACGCTGCCGGCCTTCAACGACCCGAAGCAGGGGGCGGTCACCGACCTCAAGGACCCCTCGTTCCGGGTGGGCTTCGCGGGCTACAACGTGTCGTGGGCTCAGGTGCTCACCCTGATCGTGCTGGTGGCGCTCGCCCTCGGCGCCGTCGCGTTCTTCCGCTACAGCAGGCAGGGCACCGCCATCCTGGCCGTCAGCCAGGAGCCGACCGCCGCGCAGGCCGTCGGCATCAGCGTGAGCCGGGTGTCGCTGCTGACCTGGACCCTCGCCGGCTTCCTGGGCTCGGTCGCGGGACTGCTCGCCCTGCAGAGCACCCTCGTCGGCCCCGGCATCGTCACCGGTACGGCACTGGTCGGCGGCATCACCGCTGCCGTCCTGGGCGGCATCACGAGCCTGCCGGGAGCGTTCCTCGGCGGGATGCTCGTGGGCCTGATCCAGACGTTCGCGGCTGCGAACGTGGACTTCCGAGGCTCCCAGTCGGTGGTCGTGGGCCTCGTCCTCCTACTGGTGCTCCTGGTGAAGCCGACCGGACTGCTCGGGTCCGAGGCATGACCCGGGCCGGCATCACGGCCCGGGGCGGGGCCTACCTGGTCCTGGGCATCGTGCTGTTCCTGCCGTGGTTCACCACGGACTTCGCGAAGTTCTGCTCGCTCGGTGCCATCTACGCGATGATGGGCCTGTCGCTGAACATCGTCGTGGGCTACACCGGGCAGCTGTCGCTGGGGCACCAGGGGTTCCTCGGCCTCGGTGCGCTCGTGACCGCGAACGTCGTCGCGCAGGCTGACCTTCCGAGCTACGTCGGCATCGCGCTCGGCGTCCTGGCCTCGGCAGCCGTGGCGATCGTGCTGGGCCTCGTGGCGCTGCGCATCACGGGCCTCTACCTGTCCCTCATCACGCTGGTCTTCGGCTCGGCGATCGCGACCTCGCTGTTCGCCCTGCCCTCGTTGACCAACAACAACTCCGGCGTGCAGCTGGTGCGGCCGCCCTACTTCTCCGGCAACGGCGACTGGTACCTCGTCTGCGTCGTCGTCCTGCTCGCCGTCTACTACCTCGACTACCGGCTGACCGCGAGCAAGACCGGACGTGCGCTGCTGGCCATCAAGGAGAACGAGCGCGTCGCGGAGGCCTTCGGCATCGGCGTCACCTCGTACAAGCTGCTGGCCTTTGCGCTCTCCGGAGCGATCGCCGGTCTGGCGGGGGGCCTGTACGCCTTCCGGTCGGAGATCTACTCGGACAAGGACTTCCAGGACCCGCAAGGGTTCGCGCTCGCGCTGCTGTTCGTCGTGCTCTGCGTCGTCGGCGGCCTCGGGAACCGGCTCGGCGTCGTCGTCGCCGGTGTGTTCTTCGGGATCCTGAACGACCTGCTGGACCGGCTGTTCGGGATCGGCTGGGTCAAGGACGTCGTGGAGAACATCCCGCTGCTCAAGGGCTACTACGGTGCGAACAAGGGATCGCTGGCGAGCCTGATCGGGTCGCTGCTGCTCCTGCAGACCCTGCTGTTCAACCCCGGTGGGATCGGCGGTCAGCTGAGGCCGCTCTCCCGCTGGATGACCGGCAACAGGTTCGAGCTCCACGAGGCGGCCGAGTCCGGCCCTGCGGCTGTGGAGGGCTCCAGTGTCCGTGCTTGAGGTCACCGACCTGTCCATCCGGTTCGGGGGGCTGCAGGCCCTCGCCGGCCTCACCCTCACGGTCAACGAGTTCGAGATCGTCGGGCTGATCGGCCCCAACGGAGCCGGCAAGACCACGGCGTTCAACTGCATCACCGGCTTCTACACCGCCGACACCGGTTCGGTGGTCTACCGCGGCCGTGACGTCACCCGGACGCCGCCGCACAAGAAGGCCGCGATGGGCTTCGGGCGCACCTTCCAGAACGTCGGGATGGTCAAGAGCTCGACCGTGCTCGACAACCTGAAGACGGCCCAGCACGCACGGGTCCGGTACGACGCAGGAGCCGGGCTGCTCGGCGGGTCCCGGGTCACCGCGGAGGAGCGGGCGCTCGAGCAGAAGTCCGACGCGATCCTGGAGCTGCTCGGTCTGACGGAGGTGCGCGACCTTCGGGTCGGCGGCCTGTCTTACGGCACGCTGAAGCTCCTCGAGCTCGGCTGCGCCCTCGCCACCGAGCCGGACATCCTGCTGCTCGATGAGCCCTCCTCCGGCATGGGGCCCGAGGAGTCGCACCAGCTCGGAGAGCGGCTGCTGGACCTCCGGAAGGCCTTCGGCCTCACGATGCTGCTCATCGAGCACCACGTGCCGCTGGTGCTGTCGGTGTGCGACCACGTCTACGTGCTCAACTTCGGGCAGCTCCTGGCGGAGGGCGAGCCCACAGTCATCCAAACGCACCCGGAGGTGGTTGCGGCCTACCTGGGAGGCGAGGCCCCGGAGGCGCTCGCGCAGACCCACGAGACCGCCGAGGACGAGGCGCTGGACGATCAGCTCGCCCACAAGCCTGCCGTGAAGAAGGCACCGGCCAAGAAGGCACCCGCGAAGAAGACTGCATCCCGCGCGAAGAAGGACCCGTCATGAGCCTCCTGGAGATCTCGGAGCTCCGCACCGGTTACGGCGCTCTGCCTGTGCTGCAAGGGATCTCGTTCGCCGTGGAAGAGGGCCAGACCGCGGTCATGTTCGGCCTGAACGGGGCAGGCAAGACCACCACGGTGAACGCGATCGCCGGGCTGCTGCCCACCTGGTCGGGCGAGATCCGGCTGGACGGCAAGGTGGTCTCCGGCCTCGAACCGCCGAAGGTCGTCGCCGCCGGGATCGGTCTGTCGCCGGAGGGACGTCGGGTGTTCCCGGCGCTGTCGGTGCTCACCAACCTGCGCCTCGGCGCGTGGACCCGCAAGTCCGACGGCAAGAAGGCCACGGACGAGACGATCGAGCGAGTCTTCGGGTACTTCCCGCGGCTCGAGGAGCGCAAGGACCAGCTCGCCGGCACCATGTCCGGCGGTGAGCAGCAGATGCTCGCCATCGGCCGTGCCGTGATGTCGCGGCCGCGGGTGCTCCTCATCGACGAGGCCTCGCTCGGGCTCTCCCCGAAGCTGGCGCAGACCGTGTTCCAGGTCGTGAGCCAGATCAACGACGACGGCACCACCGTGGTGATCGTCGAGCAGAACGTCGGTGTGCTGCCCTACGCCGACCAGGCCCTGATCATGGAGAAGGGCACCATCACCTACGACGGCCTGGGCTCCGACCTGGAGAAGTCCGGCGACCTCCGCAAGACCTACCTCGGCGAAACCTCGGGAGACACCACATGAACCGCTACTCACCCGGCAAGCTCGGCGGCCTCCTGGCGTTCGCCTTCGTGGGACTGGGCCTGCTCTTCATCGGGCTCGGCTACAACGGCGCCGCCGGACGGATCGCGCTCGTCGCGCAGTTCCCGTACCTGCTGTCCGGCGGGTTCGTCGGGCTGGCACTCGTCGTGTTCGGCACGGGTCTCATGATCAACCAGAGCGCCCGGGAGGATCGGCAGCGGATGGAGGCCGTGCTGCTGCAGATCCTCGACGCCCAGAGCGCCGCGGGGGGCACCACCCGCGCGCCCGCCGATGCCAACGGCTTGTTCGCTGCCGGCACGTCCAGCTTCCACAAGCCGGGCTGCCGGCTGGTCGACGGTCGCGAGGAGGTCTCCTACGTCACGGCTGCCGAGGCGGCCGAGCGGTCCCTGAAGGCCTGTCGCGTCTGCCAGCCGACCGACAGCACCAACGTCACCCTCGCCTGACGTTCAGTGGCGGGCGCGGCCGCGTCGGGCGCGCAGGTAGTCGCTGACGACGTACTCGCCGAGCCGGTCCGGGTCGGCGGCGAAGACGCGGCCGCCGTTGCGCTCCGCCAGGTGCTCGATGAAGGCGACCAGCCTGGGCTCGTCGTCGAGCATGAACACGTTGATGGTCGCGCCGCGCCTCGTGATCCGCTCCACCTCCGCCAAGGTCAGCGTCGTCGTCTCGTGCGAGGGCGGCCAGCAGAAGTCCGCGTACCCGTCCCGAGTCAGGTGGGCCGTCGGCTCGCCGTCCGTGACGACCAGGACGACGGGCTCGGCGTTCGGGTGCTTGCCGAGGAAGCGCCCGGCGAGCATGAGGGCGTGCTGCAGGTTGGTCCCCTGCACCCGCTGGGGATCGAGGCCGGCGAGCTGCTCCGGCTTCAGCACCTGCGCGTAGTCGCTGAAGCCGATGATCTCGATGGCGTCCTGCGGGAACTGCGTCGTGACGAGCGAGTGCAGCGCGAGCGACGTCTGCTTCGCGGCCGCCCACGTCCCGCGCAGCTCCATCGAGAAGCTCAGGTCGACGAGCAGCGCGACCGCGGCGGTGGTGCGGCGCTCGGTCTCGACGACCTCGAAGTCGTCGACCTGCAGCTTCACGGGACCTGACCGCATGACCGCGTTGCGCACGGTGCGGACAACGTCGAGGGGCTGCTCGTCGCCGAACTCCCAGCGCCGTGAGGACCCGGTGATGTCACCGGCCGCGCCGGCGTCCCGGACGTCGTGGCTCCCTCGCCCCTTGGCATCCAGCTGGTGGAACACCTTGCGCAGCGCGGTCGCACCGAGCCGGCGTACGGCGCGCGGTGACAGCTCGAGCTTGCCGCTGGCGTCGCGGGTCAGGTAGCCCTGGAGCTGCAGCTCCTTCTCGATCCGCTGCAGGGCGCGGATGTCGTCGAGCGCGCCGCGACCGAGGGCCCGCTGCACGGCCTCCTCGTCGATGTCGTCGAGCGAGGCGCCGGGGTAGTCCTGACCCAGCGCGGCCTCGAGGTCATCGAGGTCGGCGAGCTCCTCGAGAGCGGTCGTCGCATCGCCCATCCCCATGCCCTGCTCGCCGCTCATCCGCTCCCGACCGCCCCACGGCAGGTCGGGCCGCGCGTTGCGAAGCGCGTCGCCGAGCTGCGCCATCTGAGACTGCATGTCCATGTCCATGGCGCCCTGCATCAGCTCGCCGAGCTCTTGGCGCTGCTGCGGGGTGAGGGAGTCCATGAGTCGCTGCTGTGCGGCGGCGCGACGAGCGAGGTCGTCGACGAGCTCCTCCAGAGTGCCTGGCTGCGAAGGGAAGTGCTCCCCGTGCTTGGCCATGAACTCCTCGAAGTCCTGCTGGGTGTGCAGGCCCTGGGCGTCGTTCGACAGCATCGTGTTGAGGTCCGCGAGCATGTCCTTGATGCGCTGCATGTCCTCAGGACTGGCGCTCTCGAGCGCGTCCTTCATCCCCTGAAACTGCGAGTCGAGCACCTCGCGCCGCAGCAGGTCGTCGATCTTGTCGTAGGTCTCCCGCGCTTCCTGGCTCTTCCACTGGTACGGCTTGAGCTGCTGCACTGCGCGGGCGGTGTCCTGGGGCAGGCCGTCGAGCTCCATCTCGGCGAGCCGGGCGGCGTCCGAGGGGTCAGGGAACAGCGCCTGCTTCTCGAGCTCGACGGCCTCCTCGAGCAGCGCCTTGACCTCCTCGAGCGTCCCGTCGAGCCGACCCTTTTGCCGGGCCTCCTTCTGGCGTCGCGCGACCTGCCGCCGGAGGTCCTCGAGCCCCCGCAGCCCGTCGGTGCCGCGCCGCATCAAGTCCCTCAGGGCCTGGCGAGGGGACTGCCCGTTGAGGACCCGCTCGCCGAGCTCGTCCACCGCCTGTGCGACGTCGAACGGCGGCTCGAGCGGATCGCGCCCGCCAGCCCACGCCCCGTAGCGGAACGCGCCACTGCTCACTGCTGGTGCTTCTTCTCGTCGAGGTAGGACTCGTAGGCGAGGCGCCGGCGCAGGGCGATGGCCTCACGGACAGGCCGCATCAGCGGGCGGATGACCAGCAGGTAGATCAGCGCAAGGGCGATGAGCAGCCAGGCATCGTCGATCTCGAGCCAGGCGATGGCATACGACGTGGCGAAGAACAGCAGCAGGCCGAGGAACGCGGTCAGGAGCACCCGCCGCCGGAGGGCGTAGGTGTCGGGCACGCCGAGCGGGACGGGTTCCTTCATCGGCCGTAGACGCTCCGGTTGCCCACGGAGTCCTTGGCCAGCCGGCGGTTCAGGTGCAGTCCCTCGAGGGCGAACTCGAGAGCGGCGGCGGCCTGACCCGGTGACTCCTGCTCGATGCCGAGGCGCTCGAGGATCTGCGCGAGCCCGGGGACCGGGCCGAGGTCGGCCAGCAGCTGCGCAGCGGGTACGAGGTCGCCGGTCTCGAGGATGCCGCCCTCGTCGAAGCGGCTCTGCACACCGGTGAGGTCGACGCCGGCGAGCAACGACCGGAAGGTGTCGGCTGTCGCTTTGCGCAGCAGGTGGGCGAGCACCTCGAGCTCGCGTCCCTCCTCGGCAGCTTCGAACTCGACCTTGCCGCGGGACGCGGGGACGATCGACGGCAGGTCGCACACCCGGGCGACGGCCTCGGCCTCACCGGTGACGGCGGCCCTTCGTACAGCGGAGGCGGCCAGCGTCTCGGCGGCGGCGACAGCGAAGCGGGCGGAGACACCGGAGCGCTGGTCCACCTGGGCGGACTCGCGCACGAGGCGCGTCCACCTGGCGACGATCTCGAGAAGGTGGGCGGGGACGTCGACCGGGCGCCCCCAGGACAGCACCGCTTCCTGCCGGATCAGCTCGAGCTCGTGCTCGAGGTCGATCGGGTAGTGAGTGCGGACCTCGGCGCCGAACCGGTCCTTCAGCGGCGTGATGATCCGCCCGCGGTTGGTGTAGTCCTCCGGGTTCGCGGACGCGATGAGCAGCAGGTCCAGGGGCAGCCGCAGGGTGTAGCCGCGGACCTGGATGTCGCGCTCCTCGAGCACGTTGAGCAGCGCCACCTGGATCCGCTCGGCGAGGTCAGGCAGCTCGTTGATGCTGAAGACGCCGCGGTTGGTGCGCGGCACGAGGCCGTAGTGGACGGTCTCGGGGTCCCCGAGGGTGCGTCCCTCCGCGACCTTGATCGGGTCGACGTCACCGATGAGGTCGCCGACCGAGGTGTCGGGCGTGGCCAGCTTCTCGCCGTACCTCTCGGA
>JAODNB010000332.1 GCA_025464795.1 Frankiales bacterium | reverse complement strand
GCCTGCTGGGAGCCGACCGTCACGACGACGTCGTCCGGAGAGCCGATCACGCCCTCGAGCGCCATCACCTCGCAGATGTGCTCGCGGAGCACAGGATCGCCCTGCCCCGAGCCGTACTGCAGCGCTGCGGCACCGCGGGTCGCGAGCAGGTCCGACATGAGCTTGCCGACGGCATCGAGGGGAAGCGCGGTCGTGTAGGGCATCCCGCCGGCCAGGCTGACGACCTCAGGGCGGCTCGCCACCGCGAACAGAGCTCGGATCTCGCTCGCTGTCATCCCCGCTGTGCGCTGGGCATAGCGGCCGGTGAACGCGTCGAACGTGACACTCGCCTGCACCCCAGCCATGGGTCCAGGCTACCGGGGCTGGTCAGTTCGAGCCTTCACCTTTACGGGCGCGGCAACTACCCTCTCCCCCGTGGCGACCTCCCCCCGCGTGCTCCTGGCTGTCGGTGGGCTGCTCGGCATCGTCCTCGGCTGGTTCGCCGGTCTCCTGAGAGCGCCCAGAGCATGAGCCGGCGCGCGGTCAACATCACCCTGGACAACCTCGACGACCTGCCCGGCCGCTGCCGCAAGTGCGTGTTCTGGGAGCTCGACCCGGTCAGCCACGACCGCGCGGTCGAGGCGGGTGACACCGCCTTCGAGAAGGAGTCCTGGGTCTCGGCGACGCTGCTCGAGTGGGGCAGCTGCGGCAAGGTCGTCTACGTCGACAGCGTGCCGGCCGGCTACGTCATGTACGCGCCGCCGATGTACGTCCCCAGGTCCGTCGCGTTTCCGACCTCGCCGGTGTCCGCCGATGCCGTCCTGCTCATGACCGGCCACGTCCTGCCCGAGTTCGCGGGCGGGGGGCTGGGCCGGATGCTGCTCCAGGGCGTGGCGAAGGACCTGACCCGCCGCGGCGTGAAGGCGATCGAGGCGTTCGGCGACCTGAACCATGACGGTCCGGCATGCGTCATGCCGGCGGAGTACCTGACGGCGGTCGGCTTCAAGACCGTACGCCCGCACCACCGCTTCCCCCGCCTGCGCCTGGAGCTCAAGTCGGCCGTCAGCTGGCGCGAGGACGTCGAGGTGGCCCTGGAGCGGCTGCTCGGTTCCATGTCACCCGACCCTGGGGTGCTCCGGCCCGTCTGAGGGCCTCGGTTCGTGCAGAAGGCGGCCGCTCAGAGGTGGGCGAGGTCCGGCAGGCGCAGCAGGCCGGTCGGGGGGTCGAGGTCGGCCGGGAGGTAGAGCCGCTGCACGGCCACGAGCACCGCTTCGGCGACGGTGTCCCGGAAGGCGGGATCGGCCAGCCGCTCGGCGTCGCCGGCGTGCGAGACGTGGCCGAGCTCCAGGCGCACGGCCGGCATCTGCGTGAGCCGCAGCAGCTGCCAGGTCTTCGCGTGCACCCGGCAGTCGACCATCCCGGTCCGGGCGACGACCTCGCGCTGGACCAGCGAGGCGAAGCTCTCCCCCACGGTCGAGGTGGCACCTGAGCCCGTGCCGAAGTGGTAGGTCGCCACGCCCTGGCACAGCGGCGATGAGGTCCCGTCGACGTGGAGGGAGATGACGAGGTCGGCGCGCGCGGCGTTCGCGAGAGCGGCGCGCTCGGCGTCCGACGGGGAGTTGTCCCCGCCGCGCGTGAGAAGGGCACGTACGCCGACCGCGGTGAGGCGGCCCTCCAGGCGGGCGGCGAGGTCCTCCGCGAGGGCCGCCTCCTCGAGGCCGTGGCCGACGCAACCCCGGTCGGTGCCGCCGTGGCCCGGGTCGATGACGACGACCTTGCCGGCCAGAGCCGCCCCGGAGCGGTGCAGCACCTCGGTCTCTCGCAGCGCGTGCGGCCGACCTCCGACGACCAGGCGGCCGAGCTGCTTGAGCGCGCGCAGGGTGGCCGGGCCGCACACGCCGTCGTTCACCAGGCCGTACTCGCGCTGGAACCCCTTGAGGGCCTGCTCGGTCAGACCGCCGAAGACGCCGTCCGGTCGTCCGGTGTCGAAGCCCAGCTCGGTGAGGCGCTCCTGGAGGGCGAGGACGTCGTCGCCGACGAAGTGCTTGCCGGCCAGGGAGAGCAACCGGTCGCCCAGGGACAGTCGGGCGGCTTGCAGCGCGGCATAGGTCTCCGGGCCGACGATGCCGTCGACGACGAGCCCGCGGTTCTGCTGGAACTCACGGACGGCCCAGTCGGTCGGCTGGTCGAACTCCGGAGAGGTGGAGCGCAGCAGCCCGAGGTGCACGAGCGTCGCCTGGATCTCGTCCACCGCGGCACCGGTGTCGCCACGGCGGAACAGCTGCACGGGGGAACGTCCTCAAGGTCGGGTACTCCACCATAACGCCGGAAACGCGAAAGGCCGGCCCCGGTGGGACCGGCCTCGCGAGGCGGGCTACAGGTAGGGCTCGAGGTCCTTCAGGATCGCGGCCTTCGGCTTGGCGCCGACGATCGACTTGACGATCTTGCCGCCCTGGAACACGGCCATCGTCGGGATGGACATGATCTGGTAGTCGCGGGCCGCACCCGGGTTCTCGTCGATGTTCAGCTTCACGATGCTGATCTTGTCGGCGTTCTCGCCGGCGATCTCCTCGAGCACAGGGGCGACCATCTTGCACGGTCCGCACCACTCTGCCCAGAAGTCGACCAGCACGGGCTTGTCGCTCTGCAGCACGTCGACGGCGAAGTCGGCGTCGGTGGTGGTCTTGGTGTTCGCGCCCATCAGAAGGCTCCTCGGAGTCGGTGTGATCAGTAGAACCTAGCGGCGGCAGTCCACATTCCACTGGACGGTCCACTCACTCGTGGGCGGCGAGCCACCGCTCCGCGTCGAGTGCCGCGGCGCAGCCGGAGCCCGCCGCCGTGATGGCCTGGCGGTAGGTGTGGTCGACGAGGTCCCCGCACGCGAAGACGCCGTCGAGGTTCGTCAGCGTGGAGCGCCCCTGCACGACGACGTAGCCCTCGTCGTCGAGCTCGACCTGGCCCTTGACCAGGTCCGATCGCGGGTCGTGCCCGATGGCGATGAACAGCCCTGTCGCCGCCAGGTCGGACGTCTCGCCGGTCTTGAGGTTGCGCAGCGTCACCGACTCCAGCTTGCCGTCGCCGTTCGCGCTGAGGACCTCCGAGTCCCAGACGTACCGGATCTTGTCGTTGGCGAAGGTCCGGTCCTGCATGATCTTCGACGCGCGGAAGCTGTCGCGCCGGTGGACGATCGTCACTGTGCGAGCGAAGCGCGTCAGGAAGGTGGCCTCCTCGAGGGCGCTGTCACCACCACCGACCACCACGATGTCCTGCTCGCGGAAGAAGAAGCCGTCGCAGGTCGCGCACCACGAGACGCCGTGGCCGGACAGCTCCTTCTCCCCGGGGATCCCGAGCTCGCGGTACGCCGAGCCGAGGGCCAGCACGACCGTCTCGGCCAGGTAGCTCTGGTCGCCGACCTTCACGACCTTGGGGGAGACCGTGAGGTCGACGGAGGTCACGTCGTCAGTGACGAACTGCGTCCCGAAGCGCTCGGCCTGGCTCCGGAGCTTGTCCATCAGGTCAGGCCCCATGACGCCGTCGGGGAAGCCGGGGAAGTTCTCGACGTCGGTGGTGTTCATCAGCGCACCGCCCGCGGTGACCGCCCCCTCGAAGGCCAGCGGAGCGAGACCGGCCCGAGCGAGGTAGATCGCAGCCGTGTATCCGGACGGTCCTGATCCGATGACGATGGACTGGTGGATCTCGCTGCTCACGGAAGGCCTCTCGTTGATGTCACCGCTCTAACTCCATCCTAGGGAGCGATCTTCCGCGCGACGGTGATGACAGAATGGTCGTCTATGGCCACCGACCGCTGCGCTGCGCATCCCGGCCGTCCGGCCGTCGACCGGTGCCCGTTGTGCGGGCTTGCGCGCTGCGGCGCGGACCGGGCCGCGTGGTCGACCGGTGGCTGCGTGCTGTGCCAGGGCGGGACCCCCGAGCGCACCGACTCCTACCCCGCAGCGGCTCCTCGCGAGCGGGTTGTGCGAGCCGCCCTGGCGGCCAGCGCCGCGGCGATCGCCTGGGGTTACGTCACCGCGGAGTACGTCGGCGCCGACGTCTTCAAGTACCTGTCGCCCGCGGTCCTCGGAGTGCTCTGCGGCGGGGCCGCGACGGCGGCCGCGGGCAACCC
>JAODNB010000297.1 GCA_025464795.1 Frankiales bacterium | reverse complement strand
GGAGCAGGCCGAGCGGTTCGTCCGGCCAACGCTGCACGGCGACATCACCTGGTGCCAGCTGTTCTCCGAGCCGGGCGCCGGTTCCGACCTCTCAGGTCTGACGACGAAGGCCGAGAAGGTCGAGGGCGGCTGGCGGATCAACGGCCAGAAGGTGTGGACGTCGGTTGCCCAGCGCAGCGACTGGGGCATCCTGCTCGCCCGTACGAGCGGGGACGGCAAGGGACCTGATCGTGCCAAGGGCATCAGCTACTTCCTGCTCGACATGAAGAGCCCGGGCGTCGACATCCGACCGCTGCGCGAGCTCACCGGTCACGCCATGTTCAACGAGGTCTTCTTCGACGACGTCTTCATCCCAGACGACTGCCTGGTGGGCCAGGTCGACGGCGGGTGGAAGCTGGCGCGGACCACGCTCGCGAACGAGCGGGTCGCGATGAGCGGCGGCTCGCGACTGGGCAAGGGCGTCGAGGCGCTCCTGCAGGACGTGGCCGCTCTCGGGACCCCGGACCCGCTGCTGCGCGACAAGGTCGGGGAGGTCGTCTGCGAGGCGCTGAACCAGTCACTGCTGGCGTTCCGCACGACGCTGCGCCAGCTGTCGGGTGCGGAGCCGGGATCGGCGTCCAGCGTGCGCAAGCTCGTCGGGATGCGCCACCAGCAGGACGTCGCGGAGCTCCGCTACGAGATGCGCGGCCTGGCGGGCGTCTCGGTCGAGGACGAGCTGGCACAGCTGTCGCAGGACATGCTCCAGACGCGCTGCCTCACGATCGCAGGTGGCACCACGGAGGTCCTGAAGAACGTCGTCGCGGAGCGGATCCTCGGCCTGCCAAGGGATGCAAGATGACCGCTGACCTGAAGCTGGGCTACCAGTACGGGTACTGGTCGGGTGAGGGCCCGGGGGACATGGTGCCGTCGGCGAAGCTGGCCGAGGAGTACGGCTACGACTCGCTGTGGACGGCGGAGTCGTGGGGGAGCGATGCCTTCACCCCGTTGTCGTGGATCGGCGCGCACACCTCGCGCATCAAGCTCTGCACCGGCCTCGTCCAGCTGTCGGCCCGTACCCCCGCGGCGACGGCCATGAGCGCGATGACGCTGGACCGGTTGTCCGGCGGGCGGATGCACCTCGGGCTCGGCGTCAGCGGCCCGCAGGTCGTCGAGGGCTGGTACGGCGTGCCGTTCCCGAAGCCGCTCGCCCGCACCCGCGAGTACGTCCAGATCTGCCGGGACATCTGGCGACGGGAGGGACCGGTCACCAACAGCGGCGAGCATTACCCGCTGCCCTATCCGGGAGGCACCGGGCTCGGGAAGCCGTTGAAGGCCAACATGCACCCGCTTCGCCCTGAGATCCCGATCTTCCTCGGCGCCGAGGGACCGAAGAACGTGGCGCTCGCAGCCGAGATCGCCGACGGCTGGCTCCCGATCTTCTTCGACGTGATCACGGCCCCTCCGGTCTACGCGGAGGCACTGGCGACCGCGAAACCGGGCTTCGAGATCGCCTGCCCCGTCACGGTCGTCATCGATGACGACTACCAGAAGGCCATCGAGTGGGTGAAGCTCACGATGGCCTTCTACATCGGTGGCATGGGCGCCAAGTCCAAGAACTTCCACCTCGACGTCGTCTCGCGGTTCGGCTACGAGGAGGCGGCCCACAAGGTCCAGGACCTCTTCCTCGCCGGCGACCGTGACGGTGCGGTGAAGGCTGTCCCTGACGAGCTGTGCGACAACATCGCCCTCTGCGGCCCCCTCGACCGCATCAAGGAGCGGCTCGAGCTCTGGCGCGCTTCTCCTGTCACCACCCTCATCCTCGGCGGGGTCAGCAACCCCGAGCACATGAGGGCCCTCGCTGCCATGACGAGCTGACGTGGAGAAGCTCGATCTGCTCGTCTGGGACGACGTCCCCCTCGTCGTGGAGGTGCCCGGGCTGCGGTCGGTCACCACGTCCGTCGCCGCAGACCTGGAGAAGCCGACCATCCTCATGGGGCTGGGCTCGTCGCTGAGGGCTCTCGTCGAGCTGTGGGTCGACAGCTACGACATCTGGCGGGACGTCGTGGAGCAGGTGCCTGGCGACCTGTACCTGGTCACGTCCTCACAACCGCAGGCTCGTGCGGACGTCTCCGGCCTGCTGACCCACCTGTCGTGGTTCCCCAAGCCGGACCGGTTGTCCGAGGAGGAGTTCTTCCACGGCTGGCACGAGGTCCACACGCCCACCACGGGAGCCCTGCACCCGTTGCGCCAGGGCTACACCCGCGACGCGGTCGCACGAACGCTGACGCCCGGCTCTCCGGCTGTGCGCGCGATCGTCAGTGAGTACTTCGCGACGGAGGACTACCTCGACCCCGCTCGGCTGTTCGGGTCGAGCGAAGCGTTGAACGCCTCGATCGAGGAGCTGCCGCTGTACGCCGACTACGCCGACGTCTCGAGCTGTCCTCTCTACGCCAAGGAGCTGTAGTGCTGTCGTTGCAGGAGGTCTCTGACCGGTTCGAGATCCAGGACCTGATCGCCCGCTACAGCCAGCTGCTCGACCGGATGGCGTGGGACGAGATGGGTGCGCTCTTCACCGAGGACTGCGTCCTCGACTACACCGCGACCGGGGCCACGGCCGGCACCTGGCCGGAGCAGCGCGAGTTCATCGTGAACGCGTTCAAGGGCTTCAAGGGCACGCAGCACCACATGGGCCTGCCCATCATCCAGCTCTCAGGGGAGACCGCCACCGCCCGCACCATCTGCTTCAACCCGATGGTCGTCAACGACCAGAAGGTCTTCTACGTGGGGCTCTGGTACGACGACCAGCTCGTGCGAACCACCGACGGCTGGAAGTTCGCGCGCCGCACCGAGGAGCTCTCCTACTTCGACGGGCTCTGACAGCCCGCTAGGAGAGGGCCGGACGGCCGCCTTCGTCGACCCGGACGCCGTTGCAGGGCGCGCCGCTGCCGAGCTCTGGGGTGATGCCCCGCGTGGTGCGGAACGCGTCGATGAACGCCTGGATCCGCGGGTCACTCGGGCTCTGAACCGGCAGCTGGTGGGCCCACGCCGTCACCACGATCGGCGCCGGCAGCGCGTCGTCCGACCAGGGCGCCAGGTCCATGTAGCGGTTGCCGCCGGTGCCCTTGGTCTGCTTGAGGACGAGCGTGCGAAGGGCCGTCACATCGGCAGCGCCGAGCGAGGGGCGGTAGGTGATCCAGACCGCACCGTGCTCCAGGTTGTGGACCGCTCGCTCGTTGGGGACGGGCTTGTCGTAGATCCCGCAGTTCATCCAGACGCCGTAGTGGTCGCCGCCGACAGGGGGCGTCACGGAGTAGACGACTGGGCCGAGGACGTGGAGGTGCGGCAGCGCCGTCTTGGTCGCCGAGCCGGTCGGGTAGCCGCTCGAGTCGTAGGCGACCACCCCTTCGATCCCGGACGAGTCCGGGACCAGTGTGGCCGGCGGCTCGGTGGTGGTCTTGCCACCGGGGATCGCGAGCGGGACGACCTCAGGACCGCTGCCCGGCTCCTTCGGCTTCCCCCCTTGGGCCAGGAGCACGACAGCTGCGACGACAGCCGCCACGGCGAGGAGGGACCCGATCAGGACGAAGCGGCGCCGGCGGCGCTCCTCGGCCTCGAGCTGCCTGCGGAGAGCCTCGGCCTTCTCGCGGCGCTCGAGGTCGCGCTGCCGCTTGGTCTGCTTCGACGCCATGACGTCAGCCAAGCACGCGAGGCTGAGAGACCGCTCGTCTCAGGGTGAGGACGTCGCGGTCGGCTCGGTCGTCGGCGAGGCCGTGGGGCTGTCCGTCGGTGCCGGGCTCGTGGGGGTGGCTGTGGGCGAAGGCGTGGAGTCCGCCGAGGCGGTCGGGTCGGGGGAGGCTGACGGGTCGCTCGTGACTTCCGTCGCGGGGGTCGCCACCGACGTGGGGTCGGTGACCGGGATCGCTCCGCTGTTCTGCAGGATGGCCGTGGCCTCGTTCTGGACCGCCTGCACCTGCGCGAGGACCTCTTGCTCGGACATCCCCTGGATGTTGTCGAGCTTGGCCAGGGCGGCTTGGAGCTGAGCGCGGGTCTCGGCGGTCGGCAGGCTGTTCACGGTGGCCACGAGCTGCACCGCGAGTGCGGTGGTGAGGCACTCCACGCACTGCGCGTTCCCGGCGACGGCGGCGTTGATGGGGGCGATCACGTGCGGCTTGCCGACGATCAGGACGATCTGGAAGGACACGGAGACGGTGGTGCACGTGTGGCAGCTGGCCAGGGCGTACGCGCTGTTCTTGTTCAGGACCGGGGAGTCGTCCGTCACGGTGATGAGGGCGTAGGCGACGTCGTAGAGCGCCGACCCGTCCTTGGTGTTGACCGTCACGGCCTGGGTGTCGCCCGGTCCGGGCTGACGGGGCAGGGCGAACGGGAAGGCGACGCCGTCGTGGCCGGTGGCGGTCAGCACGGCGCGAGGCCCGCGCTTGTCGGACGTGACGATCAGCGCGGGGTGGGCCTCGGTGATGCCTCCCCGCGGCACCATCACCAGGCCGAGGCGAGTGGCGCTCCTCAGCGGCGCCGCGTGGGAGGAGCTGGCGCTGCTGACGAACGACGGGATCGTGCCGCGCTCACGGCCGCTGATCGGGGTGTACTGGCCACTTGGCCACCACGTCCACACGAGCACGACGAGCAGCACTGCGGCGAGGGCCGTCGCGGCGCCTCGCGAGAACGGCCGGCCGTCGGTCTTGCGCCACACCGCAGCAGCGGCCGTCCGCACCACGCGCATCGTGATGTAGCTGGCACCGAGCACGGGCAGGACCAGGGCGAGCACCTTCAACGCCACCGCGCCGACGCCCAGCAGGTCCCCGTGCTCCGCGGCGGTGCCGAACCGGGTGAGCTGCACCTGGCCGCTGGTCCATGCGGTGGCGAGCAGCCGCGGCAGGAGCAGGATCGCTGTCGCCATCAGCGACAGCAGCACGGGCACGACGACGAGCACCCAGGCCGTGACGATGAGCCGTGCGCGACGGGTCAGTGGCGACGGGGTTCCCCAGTTCGAGGGCAGCACTCGTTTGACGGTCGGGAGCAGGTGCGCGAAGAGGTCGGGGACCCCCGTCAGGTCGGCGAGGATGTGGTAGCCGTCGGCCCGGACGACGGGGGCGAGCTGACGCACCATCTGCAGGAGCTGCGTCGCCACGCCGAGCAGCAGGGCGTCCTGACGGGTGACCCACCAGGCGCCCGTCACCACCACCGCGACCAGGGCGTTGAAGTACAGGCCGCCGAGGTCCACGCGCAGGCGGCCCCGTCGCCCGAGCCGGTAGGAGTCGTCCACGTCGGTGTAGAAGGCCGGCCACACGAGGTAGAGGCCGGCGCCCATGGCACCGGGCCGGGCGCCTCCGTAGCGGCAGGCGGCCGCGTGCCCGAGCTCGTGGAAGCCGGCCGACAGCACCGTCAGCGCGAAGACCGCGAGGAGCAGGCCCGGGGAGGTGAACGCCTGGTGGGTGGCGCTGGCGAGCCCCTTGTCCACCAGGACGAACCAGCAGACGCCGACGAACGCGACGAGCACCGGCCACAGGATCCAAGGAGCGAACAGGGCCGCGAAGGGCGCAGTGATGCGGTTGGTCACCGCGGGGTCGGAGACCACGACCTTCCAGCGAAGGGCCAGGAGCGGGTTGCTCTTGGGGAGCTCCTCGGGCTCGGTCCCGTGCAGCAGCCCCAGCGACGCCAGCTTGCTCAGCAGCGCTTCGACGTTGTCAGAGGTGACGTGCCGGTCGGTCGCCGCCGACATGGCCTCGGCCAGTGCGGGCTGGTCTCGTTGCCCGTCCAGCTGCTCCAGCAGCGTGTAGAGCAGAGCGGTGATCTGGAGGGTCTGGCCGTCGCGCCTGCGCACCAGGAACGTCGAGCTCTTGTAGCCAGAGCCCCCGAGCGCGCCGAGGAGATCGACTCCGTCGGCGCGCTCGAGAGGTGGTGCGGCAGTGGTCACTCGCTACTGCTTGACCGTCGCGTCCTGGGCGGCGGTGGCACTGGCGTCGACGCCGTCGAGGTCCTGGTGGATCACCGCGACCTGAGGGGCGAACGCCGTGGCGTGCGAGTCGATCGAGCCGACGTTCGCCGACACGGCAGCGTCGATCGGCGCGGCGACGTTCCCGTTGGCGGCGACGGCGCCGTCGATGGGAGCTGCCAGGTGGGCACTGGCGTCGAGGTTGACGTCGACGTTCAGCAGGCTGCCGCCACCGGCCAGGTCACCGAGGCTCGTCCCTGTGCTCGCGGGAGCAGGGGCCGCAGGGGTCGTCGACGTCGAACCGGTCTGGTCGACACCCGCGGTCTGCGGCGCGTCTGCGTGCGCGAGCCCGCTGATGTGCTGGTCGACGAGGGTCTGCTGCGGCGCGGCGGCGGTGGCGTCCGAGCCGAGGGAGGCGACGTTCGCGGACGCGGCGGCGTCGATGGGGGCGGCAACGTTCAGGTTCGCGGCGACGGCGAGGTCGACAGGGGCCGCCAGGTCGAGACCGAGGTTGACGTCGGCGTTGAGGTCGAGCAGGGACATGACCTCCTTGGTGGGCAGCGTCGTCCCGGACTCGGCGTCCAGGTCGGCGGCTGTCAGGGGCTCGTTCATGAGTGCCTCCTCATATCGGGATGACACGGACGTGCCCATCTTGCTGCGGGGCTCAAACCTCAGCAGCGCGCAGCCAGAGCTCCTCGGCACGAGCCTTCAGGGCCCACGCGGTCGCGGTGAAGCCCTCAGTGACCCACGCACCCTGCAGGTCGAAGGCGACTCGAGCGTGCTCGCCTGTGAAGATGTCGGTCGTCTGGTAGCTGCAGCGGCCGTTCCCGAGGTCCTTCACCCACTGGTCACGCACCGCGTGCACGCCGGGGATGCTGTCGCCGGTGTTGTACTGCAGGTGCTCGTTCGGGACGATCGCGCTGATCTGCTCGAGTGTCGTGAACGTGTCGCCCGGCTTCGCCGGGTCGGGCAGCGTCAGCACCACCGGCGAGCCGAGCTCCAGGGTGGCCTCCACCTTGATGGTGAAGGGGTTCCACTCCGGGTAGCGCTCGAAGTCGACCATGACTGCCCAGACCTGCGAGGCGGGGGCGTCGATCTCCACCAGCTCCGAGACGACGGTGGTGTCGTTCACGCCGGCATGTACTCCCCGCCGTTGACGTCGAGGATCGCTCCGGTGACCTCGGAGGTGTAGCTGCTGAGGAGCATGAGGATCGCACCGGCGCAGGCCTCGTCGGTGGGGATGCGGCCGAGCGGGTTGCGCGACGCGATGTCGTCGTACACCTCCTGCTCGCTGACGCCTCGGTTCTCCGACTCCATCTGCAGGTAGAAGCGGACGCCCGGTCCGTCGAGCCAGCCCATGATCGCCTGGTTGACGCGGATGTTGTGCTCGCCCATCTCGAGGGCCAGGAACTGGCTGGCGCACGTCATCGCGGCCTTGGCGATGGCATAGCCGCCCTCGCCCTTCATCGGCTTGCGCGTGGTCATGGTGCCGACGTTGACGATCGAGCCCCCACCCGCGGCGATCATGTGCGGCTTCGACAGCCGGGCCATCTGCAGCGAGCCGTGGACGATGACGTCAAAGGACCGGCGAAGCGCCTTGTCGGGGGTGTCGAGCAGGTCGTGGAAGCCTGGGTGCGCATAGGCGGAGTTGACCAGGCCGGTGACCTTCCCGAACCTCTCGACAGCCGTGTCGACCACGCGAGCGCAGTCCTCCTCCTTGCGGACGTCGCACGCAACGGCGACCGCCCGGCCGTCGGACTCCTTCTCGATCTGCTCGGTGACCCCCCCGGAGCGGGCTGCCATCACGACCTGGGCGCCTTCAGCGACCGCGCGCTGGGCGAGCTTGGCGCCCATGCCGGCACCGACGCCGGTGATGATGACGACCTCGTCTTTGAGGATCACAGGTATGCCTCCGTGTAAAAGGAAAAGTCCTTCTCGAGCTGCTCGGCGGAGAGCCCGAAGTCTTCTGCGGTGTAGCTGTGCGACCCGTGCTTCTCCTGGCGGTTGACCTCGAGGTAGTCCTCGAACGCCTTGGTGTCCGCCGGTGTGACCTCGAGGCCCAGATCGGCCATGAGCGCCGTGACGGTCTCCAGGGGCTGCGCCACCGTGGACTTGAAGGGGATGTCGACGAACCGCTCCGGGCGCCGGGAGCGCACCTCAGCGAACTGGCTGAGGCTCTCCTGGAAGCGCTCGCTCCAGTAGGGCCCGATCTTCTTCGGGTCGCCCTTGTCGCTGTACTGCGAGGTCATCGCGGCGACCATCGACGCGTAGGACGGCACCGCAGAGGTGGGCGACCGGTGGGTCATGACGATCTTGCAGTCGGGGAACTCGTCGAGAGTGGTGCTCACAGCGGTCAGGTGGTGCGGAGACTTCAGCACCCACTTCTTGCCGGCGCGCGTGGGGTCCTGCCACTGCAGGACCTGGAGCCACTCGCGCAGCTCCCGGTAGGCAGGGGCCTGGTCGTACTGCCGCAGCCAGACGCCGTAGGTCGGCAGCCAGTAGAAGGAGTCGAAGCTCATCGCCGTGAACGTGCGGTCCAGCAGGAGGATGTCCTCCTCGGGTCCGTCCCAGACGACGGTGTGGATGTCGCCGAAGTCGGGGGAGAGCTCCAGGAACAGGTCCATCATCTTCTTGGCCTTCTCCTTGCGGATCTCGGCCGCGGGCGACTCCCCAGGGAACGGCAGCGGGTAGGAGCACTCCCACGACAGCGTCGACGTCAGCTGCGGGGACGCCGACAGCAGCCGGTGCAGGAGCGTCGAGCCGGTGCGCGGAAGGCCGCAGATCTCCGCGGCCACCTCCACCTGGACATCCAGCACCTCCGGGTGCTGAGCCTGCAGCTGCCGCAGGCGCAGCCGGTCGACCAGCAGGGCGGTCAGCCGCCGCTCCGTCAGCTGCGCGCCCATCTCCGACAGCTGGGCCTCGGAGTTGAGGGCGTCGACCAGGACGTTCAGCGGCTCGAGGAACCAGAGGTCTCCGAAGGCGTCCGACTGGGCCTTGGCCGTCGCCTCGGCGAGCAACCCGTCGACGCTGAGCGTCATCGCGGCAGCTCCACGACGCGGCAGGTCGGCTGGGGGTGC
>JAODNB010000289.1 GCA_025464795.1 Frankiales bacterium | reverse complement strand
GGTGCGCCAAGGTCGTCGGACATAGCCGCACCGTAGGGAGTTCCCGCCGACCCTGCCTCCGCTTGTCCACAGGGTCAGGTCAGGCGGCGTGCGGCAGGAGCAGCTGCTGGCCGGCCTGGAGCGTGCTGCCCTGGAGGTGGTTGAGCTGCTGGATGGCCGCGATGACCTGCCGCGGGTCCTGGCTGGGGGCGACGCGCTGCGCGACGGACCAGAGGGTCTCGCCGGCGTGCACCGTCGTGGACGCGTACGGAGTGCGCGCAGTGGCGTCGGTGACGCCCTGGGCGCTGCTGCCCCGACCGGCCGTGAAGGCCACCAGCGCCAGGACGAGCACGGCCAGCACCAGGACGACCCGACCGCGTCGGGTCAGCCGGACAGAAGGCGTGGAGTGGTGTTCCGCTGAACGCATCGTGGTGGTCGTCATGCCCTGCTCCTCGGCTCGCGATCGAATGGCTGTTCGATCGAACGTCTGTGCCAATTTCTAACAGAGGGCTCCGACAAAATCCACGACACGTCGAACATTTGTTTGAATCGAGCGTTCGAACACGTTAGCGTCCGCGGTGTTCCACTCCCGGGCCGAAGACGGCCCTGAGCGATGCGAGGAGCCCTCCGTGGCAGGCAAGACACCCCCTGACGAGATCATCACCCCCTTGGTGCCGATCGGCCCCAGCAAGCCCGGTCGCAAGCCAGGTGTGGCTCCTCGGACGACGGAGATCCACAACCTGCCCGACGGACCCGCCGACAACGAGGGGCTCACCCTGCGCCAGCGCAAGGTCCTCGAGTTCATCAAGGAGTCGGTGGAGCAGCGCGGCTTCCCGCCCACGATCCGCGAGATCGGCGACGCCGTCGGGCTGGCGAGCACCAGCAGCGTGTCCTACCAGCTCATCACGCTGCAGAAGAAGGGCTTCCTGCGCCGGGATGCGACCAAGCCCCGCGCCGTGGACGTCCGGCTGCCCAGCGAGATGCCGAACGCGCAACCGCTGGAGGACGGGCAGGAGCACAGCAGCTTCCCGACGCCTGCCTTCGTGCCCGTCATCGGGCGGATCGCGGCCGGCGGTCCGATCCTTGCCGAGCAGGCGGTCGAGGAGGTCTTCCCGCTCCCCCGTGAGCTGGTCGGCGAGGGGACGCTGTTCATGCTGCGCGTCGTCGGTGAGTCGATGATCGATGCGGCCATCGCCGACGGCGAC
This sequence comes from Frankiales bacterium, assembly GCA_025464795.1. Lineage (GTDB taxonomy): Bacteria > Actinomycetota > Actinomycetes > Mycobacteriales > SCTD01 > RYN-111. The sequence goes on along the minus strand of JAODNB010000289.1, from coordinate 3,244 downwards.
TGGGTCGTGGTCCGGCAGCAGCCCACGGCGAACAACGGCGACATCGTGGCCGCGATGATCGACGGCGAGGCGACCGTCAAGACCTACAAGCGCAAGGACGGCCATGTGTGGCTGCTGCCGCACAACGACGCCTTCGCGCCGATCCCCGGTGACGAGGCGACCATCCTGGGTCGCGTCGTCACGGTGCTGCGCAAGATCTGAGCAGCAAGATCTGAGAAGCAAGACCTGAGAAGCAAGACCTGAGTCAGCGGGCGACGACCGGGCGCACCTCGACGCGGCTGTGCCCGGCCGTCGTCTCGTACAGCAGACCCGCCCACCCCACGACCTGCTCGCGGTCGTCGGCCTCGACCAGGTAGAAGCCGCCGAGGACCTCCTTGGTCTCGGCGAACGGGCCGTCGGTGCGGTTCATGGAGCGCAGCGTCACCGCTGACGTGGTGCGCTCGAGCTCGTGCCCGGCGAGGACCGTCGCCGCCGCGTTGAAGGCCTCGTGCGCGGCCGCCAGCTGCTGCTCCTGCTCGGGCGTCATGGCGTCCCAGAGCTGCTCGTTGCCGTAGATCAGGACCACATAGGTACTCACGTCTCACCTGCTTCGTCGGTTGCGGATACCCCTACGACGAGCGGTGGCGAGCCCCCTCGACAAACCTTCGACAAGCCTTCGACGAACGGCTCAGCCGCGGTTGCGGGCGCGCTGGACGCCGGCCCACCACAGCGCCGTGCTCAGCCCCACGCCCAACCACCAGATGATGACGGTTGCCAGGAGAACTGCAGGCAGACCGCCGTCGTGCAGGATGAGGGCGATGCCGCTCGTGGCGTCCGAGCGGGAGACGAACAGCGCGCCCGCGTAGGCGACGAGCGCGTACACGAGGTGCCAGGCGAGGGCGGAGCGCACCAGCTGGCCCCACCCGGGCAAGGGCCCGACGAGGCGCGGGCTCACGGTCAGCTCGGGTGCGTGCAGGGTGGCCAACCAGCTCTTGAGCAGCGTCGGTCGGTGATGAAGGTCCAAGCGCATGCACACAGAGTTCCAGCCGCTGCGTTCTCGCGCACCCGTACGCGCAAAAGTAGTCATAACGGGTAGGGGCACTGCCATGAGCAGCTCTGACGGCTTCGTCCGCGTCCACGGTGCGACCGAGCACAACCTCAAGGACGTGGACGTCGCGGTCCCCCGGGACGCGTTGGTCGTGTTCACCGGCATCTCCGGCTCCGGCAAGTCCTCGCTCGCCTTCGGGACGCTGTACGCCGAGGCGCAGCGTCGGTACTTCGAGTCGGTTGCCCCGTACGCCCGCCGGTTGCTGCAGCAGGTCGGCGCCCCGCACGTGCGGGACATCACCGGGCTCCCTCCGGCGATCGCCCTGCAGCAGCGCCGAGGCACGCCGAGCTCGCGGTCGACCGTCGGCACCCTCACGACGCTGTCCAACCTGACCCGGATGCTCTACAGCCGCGCCGGCAGCTACCCGCCGGGCGCGACGAGCCGGTTGGAGGCTGAGGCCTTCTCCCCCAACACCGCGGCCGGCGCCTGCCCGACCTGCCACGGGCTCGGTGAGGCGCACGACGTGACCGAGCGGCTGATGGTCCCCGACCCGTCACGAACGATCCGCGAGGGTGCGATCGCGGCCTGGCCTGGGGCCTGGCAGGGGGCGAACCTGCGCAGCATCACGAGTGGGCTCGGGATCGACGTCGACACCCCCTTCAAGGCGCTGAAGAAGAAGGACCGGGACTTCCTGCTCTGGAGCGACGAGCAGCCGAAGGTCCTCATCAAGCCCGAGCGGGACCGGATCGACTACGGCTACTACGGGATGTTCTGGAGCGCCCGCAAGCACGTGATGCACACCCTCGCCGAGTCGAAGAGCCAGCAGATGCGCGACCGCGCGATGCGGTACGTCGAGTCCGGCCCCTGCCCCACCTGCGGCGGCACCGGCCTGCGGCCCGAAGCGCTCGCCGTGACGTTCGCGGGCCTGTCGATCGCGGAGCTCAACGGCCTGCCGCTGTCGGAGGTCGCCGACGTGCTGCGCCCGACTGCTGGCTTGCGGAACGCCTCGGCGGCGTGGGCGTCCCCCGACTCCGGTGAGGGCACCGACGTGGCGGTCCGCATCGCTGTGGACCTCGTCAGCCGGCTCGAGGTGCTGCTGGAGCTCGGACTGGGCTACCTCGCGCTGGGACGGTCGACGACGACCCTGTCGCCCGGCGAGGCCCAGCGGCTGCGCATCGCGACCCAGCTGCGGTCGGGGCTGTTCGGAGTCGTGTACGTCCTCGACGAGCCGTCGGCTGGTCTGCACCCCGCCGATGCGGAGCCGCTGCTGGCCGTGCTCGACCGGCTCAAGTCCGCGGGCAACTCGCTGTTCGTCGTGGAGCACGACATGGACCTCGTACGAAGGGCCGACTGGGTCGTCGACATCGGTCCCGGAGCGGGAGAGCACGGTGGCCAGGTGCTGCACAGCGGCCCGGTGGCAGACCTCGAGCACGTCGCAGGTTCGGTGACCTCCGACCACCTGTTCGGGCGGGCACTGGGAGTGGCCTCTGCCGCCCGGGAACCCCAGGCCTGGCTGGAGCTCCGCGGTCTCGACCGGCACAACCTCGACGGCCTCGACGTGGACATCCCCACCCGCGTGCTCACCGCCATCACCGGCGTCTCGGGCTCCGGCAAGTCGTCGCTCGTCGACGAGGTGGAGGAGCGCGCGGTCGAGGCCTTCGACCGGGTCGTGCGGGTCGACCAGCAGCCGATCGGTCGCACGCCGCGCTCCAACCTCGCGACGTACACGGGCCTGTTCGACGGCGTCCGCAAGCTCTTCGCGGCGACGGACGAAGCACGGCGTCGCGGCTACTCCGCGGGCCGGTTCTCCTTCAACGTCGCCGAGGGCCGCTGTCCGACCTGCGAGGGCGAGGGCTTCGTCTCCGTCGAGCTGCTGTTCCTGCCAGGGAGCTACTCGCCGTGCCCGACCTGCCACGGCTCGCGGTTCGACGCGCAGACCCTGGAAGTGACGTACGAGGGCAAGAGCGTGGCGGACGTCCTCGCCATGACCGTGGACGAGGCGTCGCAGTTCCTGGCAGACGTGCCGAGCGCGGCGCGCAGCCTTCGGACTCTCCAGGACGTCGGTCTTGGCTACCTGCGACTCGGACAGCCTGCGACCGAGCTGTCGGGCGGGGAGGCGCAGCGCATCAAGCTCGCGACCGAGCTGCAGCGCGCCCGACGCGACGACATCCTCTACCTGCTCGACGAACCGACGACCGGGCTGCACCCGGCAGACGT
>JAODNB010000251.1 GCA_025464795.1 Frankiales bacterium | reverse complement strand
GCCTTCTTCTCGGGGCGCCAGCACGCGGCGAGCATCGCGACCGCGCCGAGGATGCCCAGCGCGGCGATGCCGAGACCTACCCAGCCGTCCAGGTCGTCGTCGATGCCCAGCGCCCGGTCCACGGAGTACTTCCCCGGGCCGAGGATGCCGAGGGACAGGCACACGACGGCGATCATCAGGACGTACTCGTAGCCCTCCTTGAAGACGAAGAAGCCGTTCTTCCAGTGCTCTGCGATGCCGGCCACGGTCATGACGCTGACGGTCGCCGTGCAGGCGAGGGGGCTGAGGAAGCCGATGAGGAACGAGGCGGCCGCCAGCAGCTCCACGACCACGCTGGACCAGGCGTGCACGATCGCCGGCTGCAGCCCGAGCCCACCGAACCAGCGTGCGGTCCCCTGGACACCGCCCGGACCGCGCCAGTGGTTCCAGCCGTGCCGGAACATGATGAGCGCGAGGACCAGGCGCGGGGCCAGGACGGCGACGTCGAACTCGTGCACAGGACTGCCTTTCGGGTTGGAAGCTCGAGTGCTAGCAGCGGGCGGCGAGGACCGCCGCCAGCTCCTCCGGATGGCTGACCATCACGTCATGGCAGGCGTCGATCTCGACGACATCCTCCACCCCACCGAGGTTGTCGATGAAGCGGCGCTGCATCGCCGGGCGCAGTGACCGGTCCCGCAGCGGGATCACCCACGACCGGGGGATCTGCGCCGAGAGCTGACTGCGGTCGACGGGCTCTGCGGTGATGGTCGACGCCTCACCGCAGAGCTGGCTGTGCACGAAAGCCTTCTGCTCCTTGGTCATGCCGTTGCAGAACATGAGGTTGGCCATCACCTTGGGCATCGGCTTCGCGGGCTTCCCCTTCTGGGCGGCGCGCGCCGCCATCACGCGGAAGGGGCCCGCGAGGGTGTCGACGATCGTGCGGCCCTGCTGCGGGACGCAGCAGGCCACCATCACGAGGCGCCGGACCCGCTCCGGACCGAGCGCGACGGCGACGCCGGGGACGGTGAGGCCGGCCATCGAGTGCCCGACGAGCACGACCTCGTCCAGGCCGGCCGCCTCGATCTGCGCCAGAACGCTGTCGACGCACTGGCCGATCGTCAGCGTGGCGAGGTCACCGGGCGTGGCTCCGCGGCCCGGGAGGTCGACCGCCAGGACCCTCACGTCGGGAGCCAGCCGGGCGAGGGAGTCGATCGTCGGCTGCCAGCACCGGCCGGTGTGCTGGCCTCCGTGCACGAGGACGAGTGCGCGTGAGGCCATGCAGCGGACCCTAGTCGTGGAGGAGTATCCTTTCAATCCTCTATCTCAAAGGAGTCCGGCATGACGTTCCGTCGCGACGAGGTGGAGCAGGCCTTTCGCCACTACTTCATGGTCGGTCCGGTGCTCGAGGACTGGGTCGCCTGGTCGCAGCTGTTCACGGACGACGCGACCTACACCGACCACTTCTGGGGGACGTTCGACGGGCCGGCCGAGATCCAGCGGTGGATCGAGGGCACCATGGTCACCGCGCCGCAGGTCTACACCGTCCTGGACTGGTACGTGATCGACGGCGCCCGCGTCGTCTACCGCGCGTGGAACCGCGCCGACAACCCTGTCACGGGTGGGCCGGCCTTCGACTTCGCCTCCTTCCAGATCGTCACGTACGCCGGAGACGGGAAGTGGGCGGCGGAGGAGGACGTCTGGGTGCAGTACGAGTCCCGGAAGTGGGCCGAGGCCTACCTCGCCGCCTGCGCGGAGCACGATCCCGAGCACCCGTCGCGCCGCAGCCGGCTGGACTGGGGCCCGATCGAGTGGGCCCGTCCGTTGCCGGGCCACGAGGCGTCGCCGTCCTGGCTGGGGCGGAACGACATCCGACCGCTGCGAAGCAAGCGCGACGTCGACTTCGGGCGCACCGCTTCAGCTACCATCTGACACTCATGCATACCCTGGGGTGTGGACGACCAGTCCCGCCTGACGGTACGTTCAGAACGTCCCTGCAGCATGGAGGAAGCCCGAGATGACCACCTCAGCCTCGTGTCCGGTCGCCCATGACTTCGACCCGCTGGACGACGCGTTTCTGACGGACCCGTTTCCCCGACTTGCGGAGCTCAGGTCCGAGGGCCCCGTGGTCTACCACCCGGACTACGACCTCTACTTCCTCACGCGCTACGACGACATCGAGCAGGTGCTGCTCGACCGCGACACCTTCGCGGCGGCCAACGCGTCCTCGCCCGTGTTCCCGCCGTGCCCGGCAGCCGTCAAGGTGCTCTCGGCCGTCAAGCGGGTCCCGACGCTCACCAACGCTGACCCGCCTCGGCACGCCCCGATGCGGCGGGCCGTGCAGAACAACCTGACCCCGAAGCGACTCACCGCCCTAGAGCCGATCATGCGCGCGCAGTCCCGTCGGATGATCGAGGCCTTCAAGGACTCCCCGACGGCCGACCTCGTCTCGCAGCTGGCCTTCCCGCTGCCCGCGTACGCCGGCTTCACGCTGCTCGGCTTTCCGGAGGACGACTGGGAGATGCTGAAGGCCTGGTGCTCCAAGCGGATCCTCATGACCTACGGCAGGCTGCCGGAAGAGGACCAGGTCGCGGTCGCGGAAAACGTGGTCGCCTTCTGGAAGTACTGCGAGGAGCACGTCGCCCACCGCGAGGCCGAGCCGGGGAACGACTTCACGACCGACCTGCTGGCGTGGCGCGCGGAGCACCCTGACGAGGTGTCGTTCAACGATGCCGTGAGCATCGTCTACTCGATCGCGCTCGCCGGTCACGACAGCACGACGAACCTGTTCACCAACGGCCTGCGCTACCTGCTGGCCAACCAGGACGCGTGGAAGGCGATCGTCGCCGACCCCTCGCTGATCCCCAACGCCGTCGAGGAGATGCTCCGCTTCGACCCACCGATCCTCGGCTGGCGCCGGATCACGACCACGGAGACCGAGGTCGGGGGAGTGACCCTGCCCAAGGGTGCTCAGCTGTTCATGACCTTCGCCTCCGCGCACCGGGACGCCGACAAGTTCCCCGAGCCGGACACCTTCGACATCAGCCGGGACAACGCCCGTTCGCACCTGAGCTTCGGCAAGGGCGTGCACCTGTGCATCGGGGCGCCGCTCGCGCGGCTCGAGATGCGGGTGACCCTCGAGAACCTCATCGAGCTCACGCCGAACCTGAAGCTGGTCGACGAGCAGGCGTTCGCGATCGTGCCCAACCTGGTCTTTCGCCAGATGGAAGAGCTGCTCGTCGAGACGGGCGCCTGAGCCTTGCCGCTCAACCGGGCCTGCATCGGCCGCAGCTACCCGCCGACCCGGGTCTTCGAGGTCGGGCGTGAGCACATTCGGCTGTTCGCCGAGTCGATAGGCGACGCCAACCCCGCCTACGTGGACCCCGAGCACGCTCGGGCCCTCGGGCACCCTGACGTGATCGCGCCGCCGACCTACCTGATGAGCGTCGTCGGGATGGCAGGTGGCCGCGAGGCCATGATGGACCCGGACCTGGGACTGGACCGCCGCCGGGTCGTCCACGCCGAGCAGCGCTTCGACGCGCACCGGCCGGTGCGGGCCGGTGACCGACTGGTGCTGACCGCGACCATCGAGGACATCGTGGACCGGGGTGAGAACGAGGTGCTGAGCCTGCGCCACGACATCGCCACCGAGTCCGGCGAAGCCGTCTGCAGCGCCTGGTTCGTGATCAGCTCGCGCGGGACGGCAGCGAAGCCGGCATGACCGCGTGGGACCTCGTGGGGCAGCGAGCAGCTGCGACACCCGATGACGTGATGGCGATCGACCCAGCGGGTCGGACCATCACGTTCCAGGAGCTGCACGACCGCGCGCTCGAGCTCGCCGGTCGTCTCGCGGGCGAGGGCGTCCGGCCAGGGACCGTCGTGTCGTGGCAGCTGCCGACCTGGATCGAGGGGACGGTGCTCTGCCTCGCCCTGTCGAGGATCGGGGCCGTGCAGAACCCGCTCATCCCGATGCTGCGACATCGCGAGGTCTCCCACATCACGCGTCAGGCCGGGACCCGGTTCCTCGTCGTGCCGCAGACGTGGCGGGGCTTCGAGCACGAGGCGATGGCGCGTGAGATCGCCTCTGCCACAAGCGGTCTGACGGTGCTCCTGGCCGACGCAGACGGAGTGCGCACCAGCGGACCCTCGGTCGACCTGCCTGCTGAGCCTGACGAGGACGGCGTGCGCTGGCTGTTCTACACGTCCGGGACAACCTCTGATCCCAAGGGCGCGAAGCACCTCGACGCCGGTCTCGTCCACGCCGCCGAGGCCCTCGTGTCGCGGGTGGGAGTGACCCGAGACGACGTCATGGGCCAACCGGCTCCGCTGACGCACGTCGGCGGAGTGATCCTCACCTTCGTCTCGCTGCTCACCGGGTGCCGGCTGCTGCTCGAGGACACCTTCGACCCGTCACGCACGCCGAGGGTCTTCCGTGACGCCACCCTGATCGGCACGGGCACCCCCTTCTTCCAGGCCTACCTCGGCTACAACGAAGCCCACCCGGACGAGCGTCCGCTGTTCCCCTCGGTCCGCGCGTTCCTGTCGGGTGGAGCACCCAAGCCGGTGGCCCTGGACGGACAGCTGCGACAGCGCTTCGGGGCCGGGATCGTCTCGGGGTACGGCATGACCGAGTGCCCGATGCTCGCGTGGAACGCGCCGACCGACAGCGCCGACGTGCTCGCACGCACGGAGGGACGCCCCGTCGACGGCGTCGACGTCCGGGTCGTCGACGGCGAGCTGTGCGTGCGTGGCCCGCAGCTGATGCAGGGATACGTGGACAGCTCCCTCGACGAGGACGCGTTCACCGACGACGGCTACCTGCGCACCGGTGACCTCGTCGCCGTCGACGACGCCGGAAACATCACCATCACCGGTCGGGTGAAGGACATCATCATCCGCAACATGGAGAACATCTCCGCCCGCGAGGTCGAGGAGCTGCTTCTCACGCACCCGTCCGTCCGTGACGTCGCCGTCATCGGACTGCCCGACGACGAGACGGGGGAACGCGTCTGCGCGGTCGTGGTCGCCGAAGGGCCGGCTCCCGACCTGGCCTCCCTCGCCGCCCACTTCCGATCCCGCGGCGTCAGCTCGCGCAAGCTGCCCGCACAGCTCGAGCTGGTCGACGAGCTGCCGCGCAACGCGATGCTCAAGGTCGAGAAGGCGACGCTGCGTCGGCGGTTCGCCGTGGGGGTCTCGTGAACCTCGGCATGCTGCTGACGAACGCCGCCCGTCGCCATCCCGACGCACCTGCGGTGACGCAGGGCGAGCGGCGGCTGACCTACGCCGAGCTCGACGCCCGAGTGGACGCGTTGGCGCAGGGGCTGACCGCTCTCGGTCTCACGTCCGGCGACCGGGTCGCCGTTCTCATGAACAACTGCCCCGAGCTGCTCGAGACGATGTTCGCGTGCTTCAAGGCGGGCCTGTGCTGGGTCCCGCTCAACGCGCGGTTCACCTCGTCCGAGGTCGAGTTCCAGGTCACCGACTGCGCTGCCGGGGCGGTCATCTGCGGAGCCGGGTTGCACGACGTGCTCGATGGCGCGGAGCTTCCGGGGGTGCACCTGATCTCGACGGGTGAGCTCCCTGCGGGAGGGCTGGCGTACGAGCAGGTCCTGGTGCGCGGGATGCCGTTCGACGTCGTGCAGGTCGACCGGGACGCGCTCGCGTGGCTGTTCTACACCTCGGGCACGACGGGCCGGCCCAAGGGCGCGATGCTCAGCCATGCGAACCTCGACTTCGTCACCGCGTCGTGGCTGGCCGACCTCACCCCGATGGCAGAACGCGCCGTGACGCTGCACGCCGCGCCGCTGACGCACGGCGCGGGTTTCCACGCCATCGCGACGACCGCTCGAGCGGGGCACCACGTGCTCAGCGACCCCGGCCCCTTCAAGGCCGAGTCGGTGTTCGCCCAGCTCGCACGTGAGCGGGTCACCAACACCTGGATGGTGCCGACCCAGATCATCATGCTGGCCGACCACGCCGCGCAGAAGCCGGTCGACCTCCCTGACCTCACGCACGTCGTCTACGGAGGAGCGCCCTTCCCACCGGCCGAGCTGCGCCGGGCCGTCGAAGCGCTCGGGCCTGTGCTCGTGCAGCTCTACGGCCAAGGCGAGACGCCGATGACGGCGACCGTCCTCACGCCCCAGGACCACGCGGACGCCCTGGCTGACCCCGGGTCCGACCGGTTCGCCTCCGCCGGCTTCGCCCGACCCGGCATGGACGTGCGCGTCCTCGACGCTGAGGACCACGAGCTGCCCGTCGGCGAGGTCGGTGAGGTCTGCGTCCGTGGGCCGGCCGTCATGCTCGGCTACTGGAACCGCCCGGACGCCACCGCAGAGGCGCTCCGCAACGGGTGGTTGCACACCGGCGACCTCGGCCGGATGGACGACCGCGGCTACCTCTACCTGCTCGACCGGGCGAAGGACCTGATCATCACCGGTGGCTCGAACGTGTACGCCGTCGAGGTCGAGGCGGCCCTCATCTCGCACTCCTCGGTCCGGGACGTGGCGGTCATAGGCGTCCCCGACCGCACCTGGGGCGAGCTCGTCGTCGCGGTGGTCGTCGGTGCCGGCCCCGAGGTCGAGCCGCTGCTCGTCGAGCACGCCGCTCGCGAGCTGGCGCCGTACAAGCGACCCCGTCGCTACGAGTTCGTCGACACCCTGCCGCGCAACCCCACCGGCAAGGTCCTCAAGCGCGAGCTGCGCGAGCAGCTCGCCCCAGCACAGACAGGGAACCCGTGACCGACACGAGCGAGGCTGTGCTGCAGCAGGTCGAAGGAGGCGTGTGCACGATCACGCTGAACCGGCCTGAGGCCGCCAATGCCCTGCGCCCCCAGGACCGGGACCGGCTGATCGAGCTGCTCGCGGACGCTGAGGCGAACCCCGCGGTGCGCGTGGTTCGCCTCCGGGCCGAGGGCAAGATCTTCTGCGCGGGGGCCGACGTCGGAGGCATCCGTAGCCAGTCCGTCGACATGCACACCGGTGACGCCATGCGCATCCTCATGAGAGGCTCGCAGCGCCTCATCGCCGCGGTGCTCGACTGCGGGAAGCCGGTCGTCGCCGAGGTGCAGGGCACCGCGGCAGGCATGGGCGCGCACCTCGCCTTCGCGTGCGATCTCGTCGTTGCCTCTGAGCGGTCGAAGTTCATCGAGTCGTTCGTGCTGCGCGGCATCGTGATGGACGCTGCCGGGGCCTACCTGCTGCCGCGTCGCATCGGGCTGCAGAAGGCCAAGGAGCTCGCCTTCCTCGGCGACGCGCTCCCTGCCGCAGAGGCGCTCGCCCTCGGGCTCGTCAACCGCGTCGTCCCCGCGGACGAGCTCGACGCCGTGACCACCGAGCTGGTGGGTCGGCTCGCGGCGGGACCGACGTCGGCCATCGTGCTGACCAAGCGCCTGCTCAACACCTCGCTCGACTCCGACCGCGCCTCGGCGTTCCTCGCCGAGGCCATGGCTCAGGAGATCCAGATGACCGCGTCCGATGCGTCAGAGGGCCCCAAGGCCTTCATGGAGCGCCGGACGCCTGACTACAAGGGCTTCTGACGTGACGAGTCCCGCGAAGCGGTTCGACCTGCCGACGGTCGAGCTCGAGACCAAGCCCTACTGGGATGCCGCCAAGGAGGGCAGGCTGCTGCTGCGACGCTGTGCGTCGTGCGGCAGGGCGCACGCCTACCCACGCCCGTTCTGCCCGCACTGCTGGAGCGAGGACGTCCCCTGGGAGCAGGCCAGCGGACGGGCCCGTCTCTACACGTACTCCACCGTCTTCTTCAACGACCTCCCGCCCTTCAACGAGCGGCTGCCCTACATCGCCGCCGTCGTCGACCTCGAGGAGGGCCCGCGGATGATGACGGGCCTCGTCGAGACCGAGGGCGTCGACCTCCAGCTCGGGATGGCCCTCGAGGCCGTCTTCCTCCCGCTCGACGACACTCTCGCCGCGCCGTTCTTCCGGCCGGCCCTTGGAAAGGACACCACCTGATGGCAGGGCTGCTGGAGGGCCGCGTGGCTCTCGTCACCGGAGCCGGTCACGGCATCGGCCGGGCGCATGCGCTCGAGCTGGCCAAGCACGGGGCCCGCGTCGTGGTGAACGACCTCGGCAGCTCCGTGAGCGGTGAGGGGGCCAGCCGCGACGCGGAGACCGTCGCCGACATCATCACGAGCCGCGGCGGCACTGCCGTTGCGGACTTCGGCGACGTCTCCGACGAGGCGGCCGCGAACGCGATGGTCCAGCGCGGGATCGACGAGTGGGGTTCGCTCGACATCGTCGTGAACAACGCCGGGATCGTGCGCGACGCTGCGATCTGGAACATGAGCACCGCGGACTTCGACCTCGTGACGAACGTGCACCTGCGCGGCACCTGGCTCATCTGCCGGGCAGCCGCGCAGCACTGGAGGGCGACGGCGAAGGCTTCAGGCGGTACGACGTACGGACGCGTCATCAACACCGTCTCCGGCGCCGGGCTGCTGGGGAACTTCGGGCAGTCGAACTACTCGCCGGCGAAGGCGGGGATCATGGGCCTGACCCTGACCCTGAACGTCGAGCTGGCGGGCATCGGGGTGACGGTCAACGCGATCAGCCCGGGAGCCATCACGCGCCTGTCGGCCGGCACCGTCAAGGACGCCAAGGTCGTCGAGGCCGACGAGCGCGAGGGCTACGACCCGCTGGGTCCCGATGTGAGCTCGCCCGTCGTCGCGTGGCTCGCGAGCCCCGAGGCAGGTCACCTGAGCGGCCAGTGCGTGAAGGCGATGGGGGAGAACCTCCAGGTCCTGCAGGCCTGGGCGCCGGTGGCTACGGCCAAGAGCGGCGGGAAGCCCTGGGACGCAACCACTCTCGGCAAGGTCTTCGGGACGCAGATCTACAAGACCCGCGCTGCGGGCCTGACCATCGGGGGCTGAGATGACGATCGAGCGCAACATCGTCGCGGCTCCGGCCGAAGCCCACACGAAGGTCGAGATCTACTCCGGCGTCGCCCGCCTGGCCAAGACCGTCTGGGGGGCCGAGGTGCGCGACTCCGAGACCTCGCGGTCCACGGCGATCGTGTTCTGCCACCCGACTGCCAACTTCCTCGGCCACTACGCCCTCCCCGGACTGGCGGCTCGCGGCTTCGGCGCCGTCGGTCTCACGACCCGTTACGTCGGCAACGACAGCTCGCTGATCCTGGAGAACTGCCTGCTCGACATCGGGTCGATGGTGCGGCACCTCAAGCAGGACCTCGGCTACGCCAAGGTCGTTCTCGTCGGCAACTCCGGCGGCGCATCGATCGTCCCCTACTACCAGGCCCAGGCCGTCAAGCCGACCGTCACCGACCCGCCTGGCGGCGGCCCCGACCTGACGACGGCAGGGCTGACCCCTGTCGATGCCGTCGTGATGTTCATGGCGCACCCGTCCCGGGCCCGGCTGTCCAGCGAGTGGCTCGACCCGGCTATCCGCGACGAGGCCAACCCGTTCGACCGCGACCCGGCGCTCGACATCTACAGCGGCGAGCACCGGGCGCCGTTCTCGGCGGAGTTCATCGCCACCTACCGGGCCGCTCAGCTGGAGCGCAACCGGCGGATCTCGCGCTGGGCGGAAGCGAAGCTCAAGGAGCTCCCCGAGGGCCTGGGTGACTTCCCCTTCGTCGTGCACGGGACCTGCGCCGACCTGCGCTTCCTCGATGGCAACATCGACCCCAGCGACCGGCCCATCGGGGTCTCGCTGTGGGGGCCTCCGGAGGTGGCGAACATGCTGCCCGCCGGCATCGGCCGTTACAGCACCTGCCGGTCCTGGCTCAACCAGTGGTCGCTCGACCACACCTACGGCAGCGCGATGCAGTGGCTGCCGGACGTCCAGGTGCCCGTGCTCATCGAGTACGGGACCGCCGACGTGACGGTCCTGCCCCAGATGGGTGCCGAGATGGTCGCCTCCGCCGGACAGGGCACCGAGGAGATCGCGATCCCGGGCGCGGGCCACTACTTCGAGGGCACCCCCGAGCTGCTCGAGGAGGCTCTCGACGGGCTCGCCGAATGGGTCACCCGCAAGGTCGGCCGATGAGCCGCCGCGTCGCGCTCGCCGGGGTCGGTCTCGCTGACAACGGCAAGGACCACGGCCAGACCCCGTACGGCATGCTGGCCCAGGCCAGCCGCCGTGCTGTCGCCGAGGCAGGTCTGACGCCGGCCGACATCGACGGCTTCGGGTCCACGGCCCTCGGGACGCTGGCGCCGATCGACGTCGCCGAGTACATGGGCCTGCGGCCTCGCTGGCTCGACTCCACGGCTGTCGGCGGCTCCTCCTGGGAGATCATGGCGGCGCACGCCGCGGACGCGATCTCGCAAGGCCGGGCCGACGTGATCCTGCTCGCGTACGGCTCCACCGCCCGCTCGGACCTGCGTAACAAGCTGCGCACCGGCTCGCTGGACTGGGGCTCGCGGGGTCCGATGCAGTGGGAGGCGCCCTACGGGCACAGCCTGATGTCGAAGTACGCGATGGCCGCCCGGCGGCACATGTTCGAGTACGGCACCACGCTCGAGCAGCTGGCTGAGATCGCCGTGTCTGCGCGCTTCAACGCCGCCGAGAACCCGCAGGCTCAGGAGCGCACGCCGATCACGATCGACGACGTACTGTCCGGTCCGATGATCGCCGACCCCTTTCAGAAGCTGCAGTGCTGCCTGCGGTCCGACGGGGGAGCAGCCGTGGTGCTGGTCGCCGAGGACCGCGTCGCCGACCTGCCTAGCAAGCCGGTCTGGGTGCTCGGCAGCGGTGAGAGCAGCTCGCACGTGTCGATGAGCCAGTGGGAGGACTTCACCGTCGGGCCTGCCTCGGTCTCCGGACCCCTGGCCTTCCAACGCGCCGGTCTGACGCCCGCCGACATCGACGTCTGCCAGATCTACGACGCCTTCACCTCGATGCTCCTGATCACGCTCGAGGACCTCGGCTTCTGCGGCAAGGGCGAGGCAGGTCCCTTCGTCGCTGACGGCCGGCTACGGCTCGGTGGGGCCCTCCCCACCAACACCGACGGTGGTGGGCTCTCGGCCTGCCACCCGGGCCAGCGCGGGCTGTTCCTGCTCGTCGAGGCTGTCCGGCAGCTGCGCGGGGAGTCCGGACCGCGGCAGGTCGCCGGCGCCGAGACCGCCTGCGTCTCCGGCACTGGCGGCTGGTTCTGCTCCTCGGGGACGATGATCCTCGGCACTCGGTGAGCTCTCCCCTACAGGGGGAATGGGGCACCCTGGACCAGGCGCTTGTCGCCGCGGGAGGGCAGTTCGGCGACCGCGAGGCCTATGTCGACGGTGCCGACCGGCTCACCTTCGCAGCGTGGGTGGAGCAGGCCGGCAACGTCGCGTCAGCGCTCGCGGATCGCGGCGTCCGACCCGGCGACGTCGTGCTGGTCCTGCTTCCCTCCTGCATCGACTTCGCGGTCGTCTACGCGGCTCTGGTGCGGCTCGGGGCGACCGCCTCGGCGATCAACCCACGGCTGGGCCCACGCGAGGGTGATGCGATAGCTGTTGCCAGTGCCGCGTCACTCGTCGTCCGCGATCGCGACATCCCCTGTGGGGAAGGGGTCTCAGCGCTGCCGTTCCTGTCACGGTCGGAGCTGCGGGAGCTGCGGCACACCGCGGGCGAGCCGCCCGCGCGGGTCGCAGACCCGTCGGAGCTGGTGGCACTGGTGTGGACGAGCGGGACCACCGGGACACCGAAGGGCGCGTGCTTCGACCACGAGTCGATGCGGGCTGCTGTGGTGACCGCCGGCGTGATGGCGGAGCCCTTCGACCGTCGACTGGTGCCGACGCCGCTGCCGCACGCGGGATACATGACGAAGCTCTGGGAGCAGGTCGCCTGGGGCATCACGATCGTGATCACGCCGACGCCGTGGTCCGCGTCGTCGATGCTCAGGGTCCTGACCGAGGAGCGCATCTCGGTCTGCGGCGGTGTGCCCACCCAGTTCGCCAAGCTGCTCGAGCTCGACCTCGAGGCCCACGACCTCTCGGCGCTGCGGCTCGCCCTGGTGGCGACGGCGCCGGCCGCCCCCGACCTGGTCGCGGCCATCACCGCGCGCATGGGCTGTCCGGTCGTCGTGCGCTACGCGATGACGGAGTGCCCGAGCATCAGCGGGACCGAGCCCGGTGACGCCCCGGAGGTGCTGTTCCGGACCGTGGGCCGGCCGCAGGTCGGGGTGGAGGTACGGCTCGTCGACGAGTCTGAGATCCCTGTACCTGCAGGCGAAGTGGGGCTCGTACGGGTGAGGAGTGCGGGGTCGATGAAGGGCTACTGGCAGGGCGCCGGCGTCGCGCCCACGGGGCTGCGGGATGGCTGGGTCCTGAGCAGTGACCTCGCCCGGTTCGACGCTGATGGCAGCCTCGTCCTGGTCGGGCGGCGCAGCGACATGTACATCCGCGGCGGCTACAACGTGCACCCGCAAGAGGTCGAGAACGTGCTCCGGGAGCACCCCTCCGTCGCTGCGGCAGCGGTCCTCGGCGTCGGAGCGCCCGTGATCGGTGAGATCGGCGTGGCCTTCGTCGTGCCCATCGGGGAGCAGCCGTCCCTCGAGGAGCTGCAGGCCTGGTGCGCGGCGCGGCTGGCCGACTACAAGAAGCCCGACCGGCTCGTCGTCTTGGACGCGCTGCCGGTGACGAGCATGCTCAAGACCGACAAGGACGCCCTCCGCCGACTGCTGTGACCAGCAGTGCGGGCTGACTGCGCTACTGGGGGGCGGGGGAGAGCAGACCGCGTTCGACGAACGACGTCATCACCTCGACGAGCGGTGCGCCCTGCACCTCGTACTTCGTCCCGACCGCCTGGTGCGGGAAGCGCTCGACGAGCGCGAGCAGCAGCCAGGCCTCGGCCGTGATGCTGACACCGGGAGGGCGCGGGGCCGAGCCGAGCACGGAGCGGAACGCCTTGAGCAGGGCGATGGCGCCCTGCTGCCCGGCGTGCTGCACCCGAGGGTCGACCGGCTCCTCGATCCAGATGCGCAGCACCGCCCCCTGCGCCTCGTGGAAGGCGACGAAGGCGGCCATCCACTCCCGTAGGGCGACACCGCGGTCAGGGGCTTCGAGGATGTCCGTGAACGACGCTGCGAGATCGGCGACGGCCGTCTCGCACCGCGCCGACAGAGCGACCAGCAGCTCGAGGCGGTTCTCGAAGTACTTGTAGAACGTCCGGCGGGAAAGCCCTGCCACCGCGAGGATCTGGTCGACGTTGGAGTCGGCGTACCCGGAGGTGGCGAACACCTGGGCTCCTGCCCGGATCAGCTGCTCCGCGCTCTCCCGGGCGCTCCCGGTGAGGCCCTCCAGGCGCCCCGCGGGCTGCTCGGGGGCACTGACGAGCGCAAAGACCGGTCGCCTGCGCGAAGGCGGATCTGAGGCGGGCGCGGGTCCGAGCGCGAGGTCGGTCCAGGGGGTCGACGGGAAGAGCAGCCGCTGGACGCAGATGGCGAGGGTGTCGAGCAGCTGCGCGTCCGTCACCCCGGTGTCCTGCATGTGCCGGTAGTAGTTGAAGCGCTCGATCACCGTGACGAGCGCGATCGAGACCTGCTCGGCGTCGAGCCCCTCGACCTCGGACTGCTGGACCCGCTCGGCGAGCTGGGCGGTGTAGCCCTCGACGAAGCGACGGATCAGCGGGCGCAGCGGTGTCTGCGGTGAGTCGATGTGCGCCCACTCGATGAACATCGTCGCGTACTTGTCGTAGACGTAGCTCCACTCACCGAGCCACCAGTGCAGGTTGTCGAAGCCCTGAGCACTCGCCGACAGCGGACCGACGCGACGCACCACCCGCATCAGCGCAGCGCCGCACTCCTCGAGGAGCTCCGTCACGATCTGCTCGCGGCTGTCGAAGTACTGGTAGAGCGTGGCGCGGGAAACCCCTGCTGCGCGGGCGATGTCGTCCACGACGGTCGCGTGGAAGCCCTTGACCGCGAACTGGTCGAGGGCCGCCTCGAGCAGCAGCTGACGGGTCCGCGCACCGCGTTCGCCGACGACCGGGCTGCTCGGTCCGTAGCTCGCGCGGCGAGCCGCCCCCGGGGTTGTCACGGACGTCAGTCTACGGAGCCGACGGGTGCCGGCTCGTCGGTCAGCCAGGGCTCGGTCCACTGCGCGGAGCGGGCCTGCTTGAGCCCTCCCATCCCCTCGTCAGCGATGATCGAGCGGAACGTCCGGCCGTCAGGTGCGGTGGCACGCCCGGCCATGCTGAGCGTAACGGCGTCGTGCGTCAGGCCCGCCGACCGGCCCGCCTCGTCGCCGCCGACGTCGGCGACGGCGTCCACCGCGCGCTTGTTGAGCAACGCGGCCTCGCGGGGCATGCGCGCGAGGCGCACGGCCAGGTCTCGAGAGCGAGCCGCCAGCTCGTCGTCCGGCACCACCGTGAGGACCAGTCCGATCTGCTGCGCGCGCGTCGCGCTGATGCTCTCGCCGCTGAGGATGAGGAACTTCGCCCACTGCCGCCCGATGACGGGTACGAGGTAGCTCGCGCCCACGAGGCCCATCCGGCCCTCGGGGAGCCCGAAGCTCGCGGACGTGCTCGCGACGACCAGGTCGCAGCTGGCCGCGAGCAGCAGGCCCGCGCCGAGGCAGTGCCCTTGGACGGCGGCCACGACGGGGACAGCGGCGGAACGCAGCCCGCGGTGGAAGGCGTCGGCCTCGGCGAGGAAGCGGACGTCCTCGAGGGCGCTCTCGCGGGGCTTGCCGCCCGTCAGGTCTCCGCCGGCGCAGAACGCGGGACCCGCACCGGTGAGCAGGACGGCGCCGACCCGCGGGTCGTCCGAGGCCTCGGCAAGAGCATCGATGACCTGCGCCCGGGTCCCGGTCGGGCCCGCGGAGAGCACGTTGCGCACGTCCGGCCGGTTGAGGCGGATCTCGGCCACGCCGTCGGCGACCTCGTAGAGAACGTGGTCACGTTCCATGTCGTCCTCCGGGAGTTGGCCAGGGGCACGGTGCCCATGGGTATTCTGACACTCATGTCGACGTCTGTAACGCAGTGAGCCTCTCCCGCCTCCTCGCGCCGCGCACTGTCGCGGTCGTCGGGGCCAACGAGAGCCTGGGCATGTCCAACAACGCCGTCCGTCCGATGCTCGAGGCCGGGGTCGACGTCCGCATGGTGAACCCGCGCCGCGAGCAGGTGTACGGACTGCCCTGCGCACCGAGCCTCACCGCTCTCGGGGAGGCCATGGACGCTGTCCTGGTGCTGGTGAACGCCGAGCGCACCGTCGAGACCGCGCGGGAGGCCGCAGCGCTGGGCTGCGGCGGCATCGTCGCGGCCGCAGGTGGCTTCGCCGAAGGCGGTGATCACGGCCAGGCTCTTCAGCGCGAGCTGCAGGAGATCGCAGCGTCGTCGGGGCTGGCCGTCGTGGGGCCGAACTGCAGCGGCTTCATCAACGCGCAGCTGCCCGTCAACATGTTCACCGGCGGGCGCATCGACCTGCTGGCGGGGCCGGTCGCTGTCGTGTCGCAGAGCGGGTTCCTGGTCCGCTCCGCGCTGGCTGCCGCCCAGCGCCGCCAGCTCGGCATCAGCATCGCCGTCTCCTCCGGCAACGAAGCGGTGTGCGGGCTGCACGACTACGTCGACCTGCTCGCGGACGACCCCGACACCCGGGTCATCTGCCTGGTCATCGAGACGATCCGCCAGCCGCAGGAGTTCTTCGCCGCCGTCGCGAAGGCGCGGGCGACCGGCACCGCCGTGATCGCTCTCAAGCTCGGCCAGACCGACTCGTCGCGGGCCATCATGCAGTCCCACACGGGAGCGATCGCCGACGCCGCCTGGGTGTACGACCTCGCCTTCCGCGAGCACGGCGTGCTGCGGGCGCATGACATGGACGACATGCTCGACCAGGCCCAGCTGTTCGCGCAGCTGCCGCGTGAGCAGTGGCAGCCGATGCGACGTGCGTCGATGATCACGAGCTCGGGCGGTGTCGCCGCGCTCGCGACCGACCTCGCCGCGGGAACGACCGTCTCCTTCCCGCCGCTGAACGAGCTGTCGGACTGGGTGCGCGAGCGGGTCCCGGGTGCAGACACCCTTAACCCGCTGGACATGACCGGTTTCGTGATGACCGACCAGGCCGTCCTGACCGAGCTGTTCGAGAAGTACGCAGGAGCCTCTGAGGCCGACCTGCTCATCTTGTGCTGGTGGCTCGGGCAGGGAGACGAGGCGTGGGGCAACCTGCTGCTGGAGCCGTTCGCTGGCGTGGCCGAGCGCAGCACGACCCCGCTGCTCGTCACGCCCCTGGAGGGGACCGCGCTGGGGGACTGGACGCCTGCCCTCAGGCAGCGGGGCGTCAGCATCGCGAGCGGCGTCGCCTCCGTCCTGCGGGCCATGAGCGCCATGACCGACTTCGTCGAGCAGGGGGAGACCGCCGGTCCCCGCACCTCGCGGGCAGCGCCGCTGAGCGCCGCCGCTCCGGATGGCCTGGTGGAGACCGAGGCGGGCCGCATGGTGGCGTTCGCCGACGCGATGCGGCTGCTCGAGGACGCCGGCATCGCGGTGGCCCCCTACGAGGTTCTCGCTGCCGGTTCCGACAGCCTCACCAAGGACCTCGGTGAGCGGCTCGTGGTCAAGCTCGCCGACGTGCCGCACCGGACAGAGCTCGGTGCTGTTGCGCTCGGGGTCGCGCCCGTCGACGTCGCGGAGCAGGTGCGGAGGCTGCGGTCCATCGCGGCAGAGCACGGCGTCGACGACACGGTCGTGGTGCAGGCCATGGTCGCGGGCCACGGCGAGGCGTTCGCAGGCGTGTCGCTCGGTAGCGACCTCGGGGACTTCGCGCTCTTCGGTCGAGGTGGCGTGCTCGTGGAGACCGCGGGAGGGATCTCCGGGCGCCTGCTCCCGCTCGACAAGGCCGCTGCTGAGGCCCTCGTCGAGGAGGTCGCCGGAGAGGACGTCATCGCCGGCTTCCGCGGCCAGCGCACCTGGCCGACAACGGCCCTGGTGGAGACCCTGCTCGGGCTGTCCGAGCTGTGGCGCCAGGTGGGCTCCTGGGCGACCTCCGTGGACATCAACCCGTTGGTCGTGACCGACTCCGGAGTGCTCGCTGTGGATGCCCTCATCCTGACTATCTGACATCGGTGTGTATCCGTGGTTAGACTCAGTACCGGGTCCACTCGTTAGGAGAGCGCCATGACAACCACCGCACCGACCACCGCACCCGCCACCACCCCCACCGGGGTGCTGCGACCCGGTCGACCGGCGATGCTGAGCCACGCCGCGTACATCACGCACGACACCGAGGCCACGGCGGACTTCTTCACCCGCATCCTCGGGATGGAGCTCGTCAACGCCGTCCTCGACGAGAAGATCCCGTCGACCGGCGACCCGGTTCCGTACTTCCACTCGTTCTTCAAGATGCGTGACGGCTCGACGATCGCCTTCTTCGAGGCTCCGGACCTGCCCAAGAAGGACGCGGCCCCGCACTACGCCTACGACATCTTCGAGCACCTCGCGATGGAGGTGGACGACAAGGAGAGCGTCGACGCCTGGTA
>JAODNB010000238.1 GCA_025464795.1 Frankiales bacterium | reverse complement strand
GCTGCCGTTCTGCACGGCGACCGCGTCCTTGACGGAGCGCAGGTGGAGCACGAAGGCGTTGTCCTGGTCCAGCAGGACGGCGCTCTCCACGCGCGAGCCCTTGGCGAGGCTCTCGGCCGCACCGACCGACACCGTGCGGCCGCCCGGACCGGAGAACAGGTAGCTCGCGGCGAGGATCACCACGAGAACGAGCAGGGCCAGGCTTGCCAGCAGGGTGGTGACGGTCCGGCCCAGGCCCTGCTTGCCCTCGGCGGCTCGGGCGCGCTCCCGGTCGGCGTTGCGCGCCTTGAGCTTCGCGACGAAGCCCTCCGGTGCCTGCTTCGAGGACGTGGTCTGGGGGGTGGCCACGGGTGGTACCTCCTTGCCGGGGGTCACCGGCTGTTGCTGGGCTCGCGAGCTGACCGAGGACGGGCGGACGCGCAGGGACGCTGGGGTGCTTGGAGTGTTCGCCGCGCCCGGCGGCATTCCTTCTCGGAAGCAGCAGGGTTTCCGCCGTGACGATCCCCACGGCGACCGTTTCAGCGGGAGCTCGGCCTCTTACGGCGAGGTCCTCCGCTGACTCCTGCGGCGGGCTTCCGGCCACCGGCCTGCCGCTGCGTCCCGTCGTACCTGGCGAAACCCTGCTACGCGGGAGCGCCCAGCACCTGCCACCCGTCGAGCAGGGACGTGAGGCTGGCGGCGTCCCGAGGCGCTTGCGGGGACGGGGTGCCAGGTGCAGCTTCACGGTCGGCGAGGCGAGCCGCCTGACGGGCAGCGGTCGCACGCGCGGTGCGCTCGCGCGCGGCCTGGTCGCGCACGCGGTCCTCGCGGTAGGCGCTCGCGAGCACGTCGAAGGCCTCGGTGCGCGCCAGCACAGCGCCGTCCCGGGCCCAGGTCTGGTCACCGCAGCTGGTGCACCGCTGGAGCGCCAGGTCGTTGGCACCGACCCTCAGGGTGATCTCGTGGCACGGGCTCCCGCAGCAGCACACGGTGACTCCTTCATGATCAGCACTACGGAGAGTGGTCTCCGTGTAGCTCTATGCATATGCCCGGTACGGGGGATTCAACCCCCTCCACCCGGCCGCTTCTGGCGCCGCCGTCCGGCCCAGCGCCGACGAGCGTGGCCTACGCCACCTGCGCGCCACCAGCGCAAGCAAGAAGGCCCCCGGTTCGCGGGGGCCTTCGGCTGTGGGCGATACAGGACTTGAACCTGTGACCTCTTCCGTGTCAGGGAAGCGCGCTACCAGACTGCGCCAATCGCCCGTGCGTGTGAAGTTGTGAGGCCCTTGCTCGAGCTGAAAGGAGAGGCCGGAGCGGGAATCGAACCCGCGTACAGGGCTTTGCAGGCCCTTGCCTAAGCCACTCGGCCACCCGGCCGGGAGGCACCATCTACCAGAGCGAACGACGGGATTCGAACCCGCGACCCCAACCTTGGCAAGGTTGTGCTCTACCAACTGAGCCACGTTCGCGTGCGTCGGGGCAGGCCCTGACGACAGTTGAGGAGACTAGCAGAACTCAGTGGCCCGGTTCAGCCCAGAGCAGCAGCGCGAGCTCGGCGTCCACGTCCACGTGGTCGCTCTCGGAGCCGGTCGGCACAGCCGCGTACGTCCTGGTCAGGAACTCCACCAGCTCCGGCACCGGGACCTCGAACAGGGCGTTGCCGGAGGGGGAGGTCAGCGACAGGCAGACGACGGGCTCGCCATCGGTGCTGGCGGGCCACACCCGGACGTCACCGGCGCCCACGGGGGACGTCACGCCGTCGGTGAGCAGCTGGCGGGCGAACGTCCACATCACCGTGTCGGCGCTGGTCCCTGAGCCGGTGTGGAAGGCCACGGACACCGCATAGGGGTCACGCGTGTCGTAGGAGAGGCCAGCCTTCACGGGCAGGGCGACCGCGCCGGGCACGACGAGGTGCAGCTGCAGCTCGGTGCTGACGGTGACGGGTCGGGCTGACATGGCCTGTCCTCCAGTGCTGGGGCGTGAGACTCCTACAGGATCATCCCCCCTTGAGGCCGCCGCCAACCCTCCGAGACCCAAGAGGCACCCGGTTGGCGGGAGTAGCGTCTGAGCTGCGTGCGTTTCACCTGCTCCAGGACCCATCCGCGCGGCACCCGGCTGCGAACGCAGTGTGTGAGGACAGCAGTGACAACCCCCAGGGCCCGTACGGGAGCTCCGCGTGCTGCGGACCCGAACGCACGCCCCACCCCCTACGACGGCCTCGACGACCGTGCGCTCGTCGCGCGGGTGACGGAGGGTGATGGCGGCGCCCTGGAGGCCCTCTACGCCCGGTACGGCCGGGCGTGCTTCGGTCTGGCGCGCCGCATCCTGACGGACGAGCAGTTCGCCCAGGACGTCGTCCAGGAGGTCTTCCTCACCGTCTGGCGCGACGCGCACAAGTTCGACGCCTCGCGCGGCGGGTTCTCGAGCTGGTTGCTGTCGATGACGCACCACAAGGCCGTCGACGCGGTCCGTCGCGAGGAGAACCTGCGCAAGCGCCGCACGACGTCCGAGCTCCTGGAAGACCGCGAGGTCGACGGTCCGCAGGTCCACGACGAGGTCTGGTCGACCCTGCGGCGCTCCCGCGTGCGTGAGGCCATGCACACGCTGCCGGAACCGCAGAAGGAGGCGCTCGTCCTGGCCTACTTCGGCGGCTACACCCAGCGCGAGATCGCCGGCATCACCAACACCCCTCTCGGCACCGTGAAGACGCGCATGCTCGCGGGCATGAAGCGCCTCAAGGAGGGCCTGGAAGGGCTCAACGACACGGCTCCGATTCTTGACTTCTCCCCGAGGACTGCACAGTGACCTCCTACGACACCACCCACGAGATGTACGAGGAGCTGGCCGTCGGCCACGCCCTCTCAGCCCTCGAGCCCGAGGACGAGCAGGTCTTCCTGAGGCACTTGCCAGGCTGTGCCGCCTGCGCCGCTGCTGTCTCGGAGCACTCCGAGACGCTGACGCACCTCGCGTACGCCGCCGTGTCCGACTCCCCGCCCGCCTCCATCCTCGAAGGGATTCGGGCTGGTGTTGCCGAGTCCGGCCGCTCGGGGGCCTTTCCGGCGCCGGTGTCGTTGGACGCGGCGCGGACGCGTCGTCGGGACAAGACGGTGCGTGCCACGACGGCGATCCTCGGTGCTGCGGCGTCGCTGATCCTCGTGGCCGCGCTCGTGCTGATGAACCGCGGTCTGCAGTCCAAGGCGGACCAGCAGCAGCAGGCCACCGACAAGCTCAACCTCGTGGTGAAGACGCTGCTGGTCGACGGCTCCCGCGAGGTCAAGCTCACGGGGAGCGCCGGCAAGGCCGTCGTCGTGGTCAACGGCTCCAAGGTCTCCTTCGCTGCGGCGGGCCTTCCCACCAACGACCGGTCCAGCAGCATCTACGTCCTCTGGGCCAAGAGCGTCTCCGGTGGCGTCAACGCAGTCGGGACGTTCGACATCAGGAGCGGCGAGCCGACCGTCGTCAACGACCTCAAGGTCGGCAACCCCAACGAGGTCGCTGCCTTCATCGTGACCAAGGAGAGGGGTCGCCAGGCCCCCGCTCTGAGCACCCAGCCGGCCGTGGTCGAAGGAAGCGTCTGACTACCTGGGTCAGAATGAGCACGTGACGCCACTCCACCTGCGCGACCGCGTCCGCCGGCTCCCCGCCGGTGAGGTCATCGTCCGCGTGACAGTGCTCCTGCTGGGGGCCGTCTTCATCGTTCTGGGTCTGCTCGCGATCGTGCTCCCCGGTCCGCTGACGATCCCGCCCGTCCTGCTGGGGCTCGCGATCTGGTCCCTGGAGTTCGAGTTCGCCCGGCGTTGGTTCGAGCGGGCCATGGTCCCTGGCCGGAAGGCCTGGGTCGAGGCGAAGGCGCATCCGTGGAGGACCGGCGTCATCACCGGCGGTGGGCTCGTCCTGATGGTCGCCGCCGCAGCGCTGGTCGCCCATCTCGGGCTCGTCGACTCCGCCCGGGACGCGCTCGGCTGAGAAGATCCGCTATCGTTCCGCGGACGCCTTCGGGCGATTAGCTCAGTTGGTTAGAGCGCTCGCCTCACACGCGAGAGGTCACTGGTTCGAGTCCAGTATCGCCCACTCCTCAAGCGCCAGCCCGCTGGTCAGGCCGCTCGTCGACGAGCCCACCGGGAGCGCCCTGCACAGGCCGCGCCGCTGAGCAGGAGCAGGACCGCGGCGCCGCCCACGGCCGGCGCACCACCGGTCGCGGGCAGACCAGCGCCGGGTGCCACCGGTGGCTGCACGATCCGGCGGTCGAGGGGACCGAGCACCTCGACGGCCTGGTGGAAGGTGCCGCGGTTCTCCCACGGCTGCGCGGGGGTCGCGACGGCCCCGGCGACGATCGGGCGGGTCTCGTCACAGGTCGGCGTGTCGTCTGCCGGGCAGTGCACCGGCTTCTTCCACGCAGCGACCGACTGCCCCTGCGAGGCGGTGACGGTCGCCGTCGCCTTGGTGAAGGCGGCGCGAAGCAGGGACCGGCAGCTCGCCAGGGTGCCCGTACCGCAGTGCGTGGCGGCGAAGTGCGGACCCGTGCCGAGGGCGGACCGCACGAGGTCGAAGACCTGGCCGTACCAGCCGTCGTAGAAGCCCGTCTGCACGGCGCGTCCGTCCAGCACGAGGTCGATCCCGCCCTGCAGCTCGGTCACCACGCCCTTGCCCAGCTGCGGGTCGTAGATGCCGTGGACGAGGGCGCGCCACCACGCGTCGAAGACGAGGACGGCGGCGCTGTCGTCGTCGTACGCCGCTCCGGTGGTGGAGCGGCGGTGCGCCCCCTTGCGGACCCAGGTCTGCAAGTCCGCGACCAGCTGCTTCTGGCGGGCGTCGGTCACCGGGCCGAGGGCCTTGAGCAGGTCGGGCAGGACCGCGACCCCTCGCAGGTCCTGCGTGGAGGCGTTGCCGCTGATCCCGACGAGGTCGGACAGGGTCAGCTTCCGGTGCGCCTTGATCGCCGCGACCGTCGGATCCCGCAGGAGGAGATCGCGGTGGATGGGGCCGTAGGACCAGATCCCCGGGGCGGCCCGCCACTCGCGAGCGCCCTTGTTGTTCCAGCTGGACAGGTAGCCCTGGGCGGGGTCGATGGCCGTGGGGTTGAAGGAGTCTGCGTGCCGGGCGAAGGCGTTGGTCGAGGCGTTGAAGCCCTTCCAGTCCCAGGCGCCGGTGCCCTTGATCGGGAGCTCGAGGTCGGTGCCCGGGGCGTGCCGGGGGAACCAGCCGCTCTGCAGCCACCCGATGTGGTTGCTGTCGACGTAGAACCAGTTCTCGTTGCCCGTGTAGTGACGCATGGTCGTCACGAACTGCTGCGGCGTGTGGACGGCTCCCTCGGCGAACAGCTCGAAGGCCGTGATCCCGCGGACGCCCTGCTTGGACACCGCCGTCGCGCGCACCAGGGCGACCGGCCTACCGCCTGAGGTCGCGAAGTCGTGCACCGGTCCGTGCACGGACCGCATGGTGCGCAGCACGAAGGTCTTCGGGACCGGAGGCGGCATCGAGGTCGGCGACAGCGGGGTGTGGAGGGTGATGTCGCGGTGGGTGAAGGCGATGCACTTGCCCTTGTACAGGTAGTGGTCCGAGGCCTCGGTCGGCTTGGCGCCAGAGGGCTCGCACAGCTGCTCGGCGAAGGTGTCCGCGTTGTCCCCGTTGGCCGTCGTGCCGC
>JAODNB010000226.1 GCA_025464795.1 Frankiales bacterium | reverse complement strand
GGCCATGCCGCTGCCCTCGCTCACCGGTGTGAGCCACCTCGCCCTGACCGTGACAGACCTGCAGCGCTCGGTCGCCTGGTACGTCGAGACGCTGGGGTTCGCAGAGCTGTTCCCCTTCGACACCGAGGCGTTCACGCGCCGGATCCTGCTGCATCCCTCAGGGGCGGTGGTGGCCCTCACCCAGCACACTGCGGCGGCAGCCGGTCGCTTCGACCCGCACGTCACGGGTCTCGACCACGTGGGCTTCTCAGCGGCGTCGGTGGAGGACCTCGAGGCCTGGGCGCAGTGGCTCACCTCGTGCGGGGTCGAGCACGCCGGCGTCCAGGTGACGCCGCTCACCGGGTCGGCTCTGGTCGCGTTCTGCGACCCGGATGGCATCGCTCTCGAGGTCTACGTCCAGACGGCCCTACCGGCGGCCCGTTAGAGCGTGCGCTCGACGTCGGCCCAGGCAGCAGCAGACATGACACCTCGCGCCCGGGTGAACAGTGCGAGCAGCGACGCCCCGTACTCCGCGCGGACGTCGGGGGCGTGCTCGACCACGTCCAGCTCGTTGGCGACCGTGAGCTCGATGAGCGGAGCGATCTCCGCCGGGTCCTTGGTGACGCTGCTTCGCGTGAAGCGGTCGGTCCACACGAGGAGGGGCTGACCGAGCTGGCGGTAGAACGGGACGCGGTCGCTGGCCGCGTACAGGTAGACGAGCTCCTCCGCCTCGACGCCGATCGCGTCCCGGAGGACCGGCCGTTCGTCGAGGGTCAGCAGCGCGGTGTCGAAGCCGTCAGTGCTGTACGCCGCATGCGTGAGTCCCGCCACCTGCAGCATCGGCGACGCCCCGTAGCCGTCAAGCCGCTGACCGACCCGGACGAGGTGGTCGAGCAGGGTGCCGCCCGGGTGCGCGATCTCGCCGGCACCGCGCTCCTCGAGGAGGTCGAGCGGGGTCACAGCCCGGCGATCGCCTCGGCGGTGTCGAGGACCCGCTGGGCGATGTCGCGGTGCAGGTTCTCGACCATGCGGCCGTCGACGGTGACGACGCCCTTCCCGGAGCTCTCCGCCTCGGCGAACGCCTCGATGACCTTCCGGGCGTGCTCGACCTCGGCCTCGGTAGGCGCCCAGACCTCGTTCGTCACGTCGACCTGGTTGGGATGGATGAGGGTCTTGCCGTCGAAGCCCATCTCCTTGCCCTGCAAGCACTCTGCCCGGAACCCGGCCTCGTTCTTCACGTCGTTGTAGACGCCGTCGAGGATGGTCTTGCCGGCGTCGCGTGCGCCGAGCAGCGCGAGGGCGAGGTGGGGAAGCAGCGGCCCACGGCCCTCGACCATCGAGGCGCGGAGCTCCTTCACGAGGTCGTTGGTGCCCATGACCAGCGCGCCGACCTGCGGGTAGCTGCAGATCTCGCGGATCGCGAACAGTGCCGCCGGGGTCTCGACCATCGCCCAGATCGGGGTGTCCCCCGTGATGGCCGTGATGGCCTCCAGGTGGGCGAGCCCGCTGACCTTCGGGACGACGATGGCGTCCGGGTTCGCCTTCGCCGCCGCCTCGAGATCGCTTGCGCCCCAAGGGGTGTCGAGCCCGTTGCAGCGGATGGTCAGCGTCTTGGTGCCGTACTCGCCCGACGTGGCCGCCGCGACGGCGTTGCTGCGGGCCGCCTCCTTCGCATCGGGGGCGACCGCGTCCTCGAGGTCGAAGATGATCGCGTCAGCAGCGATCGTCTTGGCCTTCTCCAGAGCCCGCTCGTTGCTGCTGGGCATGTAGAGGACGGACCGGAGGACGGCGCTCACAGGCCGTACGCCGTTGCAAGCTCGGGGTCGCGCTCGGCGAGCTTCTGGGCGAGCTCGAGGACGACCTTGCACTGCTTGTACGTCGCGTCGTCCTGCATCTTGCCGTCGATCATCACGGCGCCGCGGCCGTCCTCGCCCATCTCCTCGACGACCCGAGCGGCCCACTTCACCTCGTCGGGCTCGGGGGAGAAGACCTTTTTCGCGATGTCGATCTGCACAGGGTGCAGTGACCAGGCGCCGACACAGCCGAGCAGGTAGGCGTTCCGGAACTGGTCCTCGCAGGCGAGGGTGTCCTTGATGTCGCCGAACGGGCCGTAGTAGGCGTAGATCCCGTTCATCGCGCAGGCATCGACCATGCGCGCCACCGTGTAGTGCCACAGGTCCTGCTGGAAGGTCTGGCGCGTCGCCGTCTCGTCGCCGCTCGGGTCCTCCCGCACGAGGTAGCCGGGGTGGCCGCCGCCGACGCGGGTGGTCTTCATGCGGCGGTTCGCTGCGAGATCGGCCGGTCCGAGGGAGATGCCCTGCATGCGGGGGCTGGCGGCGCAGATCTCCTCGACGTTCGCCACGCCTCGGGCGGTCTCGAGGATCGCGTGGATCTGCAGCGGACGGCTGATGCGGGCCTTGGCCTCGAGCTGGGCGAGCAGGCGGTCGACGTAGTGGATGTCCTCGGGCCCTTCGACCTTCGGGACCATGATGACGTCGATCGTCTCGCCGGCTTCAGTGACGAGCGTCGTGAGGTCGTCGAGGACCCACGGGGAGCCGAGGTCGTTGACCCGGGTCCACAGCGCCGCTGGTCCCTGGAAGCCCTGGGCCACCTTCACCAGGCCCGCGCGAGCTGCCTCCTTGTTGGAGGCCTGGATGGCGTCCTCGAGGTTTCCGAGGAGCACGTCCACCTTCGTCGCGATGTCCGGGACCTTCGCGACCATCTTCTCGTTCGAGGGGTCGAAGAAGTGGATCATCCTCGACGGGGTCCAGGGGATCTCGCGGAGCGGCTCCGGAGCACCGACGGCAAGCGGGCGGAAGAAGTCCTTGGAGGGGCGCACGGTGAAACGGTACCGAGTGTTGCTCGAGCAACTAGAATCGGTGCGTGGTGATCTCCGCGACAACCCCGGGCCTGACCGAGCTGGAGCTCGGTGCCTGGCGGTCGTTCCTGCGCGCGCATGCGCAGATCACCCGCAAGCTCGAGGCCGACCTCGTGGCTGAGCACGACCTGCCGCTGCCCTCCTACGACGTGCTGCTCCAGCTCGCCGAGGCTCCGGAGCGCCGGCTGCGGATGACCGACCTCGCGGACCGGGTGCTGCTCTCGCGGTCCGGCCTCACGCGCCTGGTCGACCGCCTCGAGCGCGAGGGTCTCGTGGAGCGGACCGCTTGCCCGAACGACGCGCGCGGCACGAACGCCGTGCTGACCGACGGCGGGCTCTCGCGGCTTCGGACCGCTGCGCCGACGCACCTTCGCGGTGTGTCCGAGCACGTCACCTCGCGGCTGGATGCCGAGGAGCTGGACCAGCTCAGGCACCTGATGCTGAAGCTCATGACCGAGCACGGGCCGCTTCCCGAGGGTGGTTGCGGCGCGGCTGAGGGCGTCCGCTGACCCAGCCCGAGGAGACCCGAACGGAGACTCTCCGGCGGGGCATGGCCCTCGGCGTCGCTGTCGGCATGTACGGGTTGTCGTTCGGTGCCGCGGCCTCCGCTGCCGGTCTGTCCGTCCTTCAGGCGTGCGCGATGTCCTCGCTGATCTTCACCGGTGCCTCGCAGTTCGCGCTCGTCGGCGTGCTCGGTGCCGGTGGGTCCGCGGCAGCGGGTGTGGCGACCGCGCTGCTGCTGGGAACGCGCAACGCGATGTACGCC
Source organism: Frankiales bacterium (assembly GCA_025464795.1). Classification (GTDB taxonomy): domain Bacteria; phylum Actinomycetota; class Actinomycetes; order Mycobacteriales; family SCTD01; genus RYN-111. Next base: position 9,854 of record JAODNB010000226.1, on the reverse strand, counting down.
GTCATCCTCGCCGAGCGCATCCCGATGTCGCCCCAGCGCAAGCTCCTGGCCGCGCAGGTCACGATCGACGAGAGCACGGCCGTGTCGGTCACCTCCTCGAAACCCCTTGCAGGAGTGGGGTTCTGGTCCGCCGGGCTGACCGTCTACGTGATGTGGAACCTGATGACCCTCGCCGGTGCGGCCGGTGCCGCCTCGGTCGACACCCACGCCCTCGGGCTGGATGCCGCTGTCGGCGCAGCCTTCCTGGGTCTGCTGTGGCCGCGGCTGCGAGAGGCCTGGCCGGTGGCCCTGGGTGGCGCGTTGCTCGCGCTGATCGCGGTGCCGCTGACCCCGGCGGGGGTCCCTGTGCTGATCGCTGCCCTTGCCGTGCTGCCACGGCTGGTCCGCCGGTGATCTGGACCGCGGTGCTGCTGACCGCTGCGGGCTGCTACGGCTTCAAGGCCTCCGGCTGGTTCGCCCCCGCGAGCCTGCTCGACCGGCCCGTGGTGCGGACCGCCGCGACCCTGACGCCCGTCGCGCTGCTCGCCGCCCTCGTGGTCGTCCAGGTGTTCGCGGCCGGTACGACCCTGACCGTCGATGCCAGGGTGGTCGGCCTGGCGGCGGGGGCTGTCTGCCTGTGGCGCAGGCTGCCGTTCCTGGTCGTCATCGTCGTGGCCGCCGCCGCTGCCGCTGCCGTCCGCGCCCTCTGACCCGCGGGGGGTCAGAGGGTGGCGAGGGCCTTGCGGAGCTCGGCGCAGGCCTCGGACGTCGGGTCGAGGTGCTCGAAGTGGCCGCCCGCGACCTTGACCAGAGTGCACTCGCGGGCGACGGCCAGGTAGTCCTCGCTCTGGGAGATCGGCACGATGTCGTCCGAGGTCCCGTGGACGATCACGGTGCGCACCCCGGAAGGGGCCAGCACCAGCGGATCGGCGACCTGCTCGCGGTCCGGGACCTCCGAGGGAGTCCCACCGAGCAGGGCGTCGACAGCACCTCCCCCGAGGCGCAACCGCGAGGCGTTCACGAAGGAGGCCACCGGCGCCTGGGGCACTGCCAGCGCGGGCGCGACGTGGTCGCCGGCTCCGGGCGCGCCGGCGGGGAGGCGGCCGCGCGAGGCGAGCCAGAGTGCGAGGTGCCCGCCGGCGGAGTGCCCGACGACAGCGACCCGGGAGCGGTCGACGCGCGAGCTGAACGCCCCACGGAAGGCGAAGTCGTACGCCGCCGCCGCGTCGGTCAGCGTGGCCGGCCACGGCACGTTCGACGGGGCGTAGTCGACGTTCCACACGAGGTACCCGCGACCGGCGAGGTCGGCGGCGACGGCGTCCTCGAGCGTCAGGTCGTAGCTGTCGCGCCAGTAGCCGCCGTGGACCAGCACGACCAGGGGCAGCGGCCCGGTCTCGGCCGGCACCCACCACTCGCCGCGCTGCCGGGCTGTCGTGCCGTAGGACTCGCGCAGCCGCTTCGTCCCGTTCACCACCTTCGGCCTGGGACCCGTCCGGCCGCACGCGGCGGCCAGCAGGGCCAGCAGGGCGGATCGGCGGGTCAGTGCCACGCCTCGAGGTTAGACCGCCGCTGTCGGCAGCGAACGGGTCTCACGGGCCAGCAGCGTGAGGACGTGCTCCTCGAGCAGCACCGGCTCCACCGGCTTCGCCAGGAAGTCGTCTGCTCCCGCGTTGCGGGCGTCCCGCTCGACCTCCAGCGACGAGGCGCCGGTGAACAGCACGATGGGAAGGGTGAGCGTCTTCGGGTCCGACCTGACGAGCCGGATGAACTCGACTCCCGACAGGTCCGGCAGTCCGTTGTCGACGAGGATCCCGTCGAAGTCCTGCGTACCCAGCAGGTTGAGGCCCTGCTCCGAGGTCAGTGCCTGCGTGACGTCGGCAGTGCCGGCCAGGGCGGCAGCCACGAACGCGCAGACGCTCTGATCGTCGTCGATGACGAGCAGTCGCGGCAGGGCCTGCGCTGGCTTCGCGGCGCTGTTCTCCTCGAACCCGGGGACAGCCGTCCGACACCACGGGCAGACCGCCCACTCGCCGTCCATCTGCCTGTCACACCCGGAACAGCGGTTGCGTCCGAGGAGCGCCCCGTCCCAGGGGCAGCAGACCATGTCGTCGGCAAGGGCCCGGGCGCACGTGGGGCACCGGGGGCCGCTGACCGTGTCGATGTGGGTAGCGCGCAGGACCTCCTCGAAGGTGGTCTCGCCGCGGAAGGCTGCGCCCAGGGCTGCCGCGCGCAGCGTGGTCATGCCGTGCTCGCGAGCGGCTGCACCGATCGCGGCTTCAGTCGGCGTCGTGAGCAGCACCTTGCGAAGCGCCGCGTTGACCGGCAGCACCTCGAACACGCCGGTACGGCCTCGGTAGCCGGTGCCACCGCACTCCGCGCAGCCCTTGCCCCGACGAGGGGTGGCGCCGCTGAGGTCCGCGTCGACGAGGCCGAGCAGAGCGAGGGTGCGCGCAGAAGGCGTGTACTCGGCCGCGCAGGCAGCGCAGGGGCGACGGACGAGTCGCTGAGCCACCACGAGCGTCAGCGAGGAAGCGACGAGGAAGGGCTCGACGCCCATCTCCACGAGGCGGGTGATGGCGCTGACCGCGTCGTTCGTGTGCAGCGTGGTGAGCACGAGGTGACCCGTCAGGGAGGCCTGGAGCGCCAGCTCGGCGGTCTCCTGGTCACGGACCTCACCGACGAGGACGATGTCAGGGTCCTGGCGCAGGATGCTGCGCAGTCCCCGCGCGAACGTCATGCCTGACCGCTCGTGGACCTGGACCTGCGTGATGCCGGCTACCTGGACCTCGACGGGGTCCTCGAGCGTGACGATGTTGCGGTCGGGGGTGCTGACCTGCTGGATGGCGGCGTACAGGGTGTTGGTCTTGCCGGACCCGGTGGGGCCCGTGATGAGGACCAGGCCTTGGCTCTGCGTCAGGGCCGAGCCGATGAGCTCCAGCTGGACCTGCGTCATGCCGGTCTTGGTCAGCAGCGGCACGTTCTCGGCTCGGGGCAGCAGTCGGATGACGACCTTCTCCCCGTGCAGGGTGGGCAGTGTCGAGACGCGAGCCTCGACGGTCAGCCCGTCGACGGTGAGCTTCGCGCGGCCGTCCTGCGGTCGACGCCGCTCCGCGATGTCCAGCCCGGACACGATCTTGACGCGGCTGACCGCAGCGGAGGTGGCGTTCTTCGGAACGGTCATGACGTCCCGCAAGAGACCGTCCACGCGGTAGCGGATGCGCAGCTCGTGGGCCTGCGGCTCGATGTGGACGTCGGAGGCGCGGGCCCGTACGGCATCCGCGAGCACGACGTCGATGAGGCGCACGATCGGTGCGGCCTCGACCGCCTGCTGCGAGATGTCCTCGTTCGTGCGCTCGTCGTCCTGGTCGAGCCCCTCGAAGAGGGTGCTCATGTTGTCGCTGTCCTCCGACAGCGACCAGGCCCGCCCGAGGTGGTCGCGGACCTGGCTGTCGGTCGCGACCAGCAGCATCAGCTCCGTCGCGCCGGTGTAGAGGCGGACGTCGTCCAGGGCGACGATGTTGGTCGGGTCGGAGGTGGCGACCTTGAGCTTGGTCCCCTCCTTCTCGAGGACGATGATGCCGCTCCGCTCGGCGACCGCACGCGGCAGCAGCCGGACGTGCTCCGGCACCACCATGACCCGACCGAGGTCCACCAGCTCCAGCCCCAGGGCCACGGCGAGGGCTTCAGCGACCTGGCGCTCGGTGGCGAGCCCGAGGTCGATGACGACGGAGCCCAGGCGCTTGCGCTGCTGACCGGGGGCGACGTCCCGCTGGGCGGCAAGAGCGTCAGCGAGCTGCTCCGCAGTCAGCAGGCCCTGGGCGACCAGGACCTCACCGATCCGCTTGCGGGCGCCCGAGGGCGCGCCTTCAGGCGACGTCACGGTTTGAGCAGTCACACTTCCCCTTCGACCGTTTTACCCGGCGAGTGAAGTACTGACTACGACGCGTCTGCCTCGCCCGCGAAGGGCTCGGACAGCTTGCCCCCCGGGGTCTCGGGCTTGTCCCCCCTGCGCTTCTTCCGCTCTGCCCTGCGCTCGCGCTCCTCGCGCTTGAGGCGCGACTCGTGGTCGTACAGGACCGCACCGGCGCCCTCGCTCGTGCGCGCGACGACCTCTTCGGTCAGGTCTCGCAGCTGGTCGCGCAAGAAGTCACGTGTGGCGACCTCGCCGAGGGAGAGCCGGAGGGAGGCCAGCTCGCGGGTCAGGTACTCCACGTCCGCCTGCAGTCGCTGGTTCTGCGCCCTGTCCTCCTCCTGCGAGACCCGGTCGCGGTCGGCCTGGCGGTTCTGCGCGAGCAGGATCAGGGGAGCGGCGTAGGACGCCTGCAGGGACAGGATGAGCGTGAGGAGCGTGAAGTTGCTGACGTGGGAGTCGTACTGGAGGTTGCGGGGGGCGAGGACGTTCCACGTCAGCCAGACGGCGCAGAAGACCGTGAGGTAGACGAGGAACCTGGACGTCCCGAGGAAGCGGGCGATCCGCTCGGACAGGCGCCCGAAGGCCTCCGGGTCGTAGTGCGGCCGGGGCAGCGCTGAACGCGCCTGGACCGGCTGGTCCAGGCGCTGACGACGCGGCTTCGCCTCAGCCATCCCGGGAGCTCCTGGACTCGCGCCAGTCCCGCGGCAGCACGTGATCGAGGACGTCATCGACGGTCACGGCACCGAGCAGCCGCTGCTCGGAGTCGACGACCGGGACGGCCACCAGGTTGTAGGAGGCGAGGTGGCGCGTGACCTCGGCGAGCGGCACCTCAGGGGCCAACGGGTCGATGTCGGTGTCGATCGCGGCACTGATGAGCGTCGACGGCGGCTCGCGGAGCAGCCGCTGGAAATGCGCGGTGCCGAGATAGCGGCCTGTCGGCGTCTCGTACGGAGGCCGGACCACGTAGACCTGAGCAGCCAAGGACGGGTGCAGGTCCGGGTGCCGGATGCGGGCGAGCGCCTCCGCGACCGTGGTCCCGGGCCCCAGGATGACCGGCTCGGACGTCATGAGGCCGCCGGCGGTGTCGTCGCTGTAGGCCAGCAGCTGACGCACCGGCTCGGCCTCGTCGGGCTCCATCAGGTCGAGCAACCGGGCGGCGTCGGCCGGCTGCATCTCGCCGAGCAGGTCGGCGGCGTCGTCGGGAGCCATGGCCTCCAGCACGTCGGCAGCTCGCTCGTCCTCGAGGCCGGCCATGAGCTGGACCTGCTCGTCCTCCGGCATCTCCTCGAGGACGTCGGCGAGCCGCTCGTCGTCCAGGGCGGCCGCGATCTCACCGCGCCGCTTGTCGCTCAGGTCGTGCATCACGCCGGCCAGGTCAGCGGGTCGGAGCTTCTCGAAGACGGCCAGCAGGTTCGCCGCTCCCTGGTCGCTCTCGTCGAGGCTGAAACCGGTGACCTCGTCCCACGCGACCTGCTGCAGCTCGTTGCGTCGTCGACCGCGCCCCTGCCGGACAGCCACCTTCGACACGAACCAGTCGGTGCGGGTCTGCTCCATCGCCACGTCGACGACGGTGACCTCGTGGCCACCGTCGAGCAGGGTCACCCGACGGTCGAGGAGCTCGGCGAGGACCAGCGTCTCTCCGGGCCGCTTGTCGAACCGCCGCAGGCTGACCGTGCCCGTGGACAGCAGGACCGCGTCGACCTCGATGGCGGTGATCCGGCTCATCGGCACGAAGATCTTCCGGCGGGCCTGGATCTCCACCAGGATCCCGAGGGCACGAGGAGCATCGGTCCCGATGCGCAGCGCGACGACCACGTCTCGGATCCGGCCCACCTGGTCGCCGTTGGGATCGAAGACCGGAAGGCCGGCGAGGCGCGCGACGAAGACGCGGGTACCGGTGCTCACGCTCCGGAGGCTACCGCCGCGCAGCGGTTCGACCGGGGTGCGGCACGATGCCAGGCATGGCTACGACCTCTCTCGATCGCTTCCGTCTTGACGGCAAGGTGGCTCTCGTCACCGGCGCCTCCTCAGGCCTCGGTGTCGCCATCGCCCAGTGTCTGGCAGAGGCGGGTGCCGACCTGGTCCTGGGTGCTCGTCGTACGGACCGCCTGCAGGAGACGAAGTCGCTCGTGGAGGCCATCGGGCGACGCGCGGTCACCGTGACCACGGATGTCTCCTCCCCCGAGGACTGCACCGCGATGGTGGCCGCGGGCGTCGAGGAGTTCGGCAGCGTGCACGTGCTCATCAACAACGCTGGGGTCGGCTCGGCAGCTCCCGCGACGAGGGAGGCTCCTGAGGACTTCCGTCGAGTGATCGACATCAACCTCAACGGTGCTTACTGGATGGCGCAGGCGTTCGGGCGCGCGGCGACCGAGGGCGGGTCGCTCGTCAACATGTCGAGCGTCCTCGCGCTGCGCCCGGGGCTGATCCCCCAGGCGGCCTACTCGGCCTCGAAGGCCGGGCTGCTCGGCATGACCCGGGACCTCGCCAATCAGTGGACGGGGCGCAAGGGGATCCGCGTCAACGCGATCTGCCCCGGGTACTTCCCGAGCGAGATGACCGACGAGATGGACGAAGGGGCTGCCGAGCTCATCGCTTCGCTGACGCCGATGGGGCGGCTGGGCCATCCCTACGAGGTGGGAGATGCGTGCGTGTTCCTCGCTTCAGAGGCCTCCTCGTACATAACCGGGGTGACACTGACGGTCGGGGGCGGCATCGTCATGCCGTGACCGGACCCTCTCTTGCCTATCAGGTCGTCGACGTCTTCACGTCCACATCCTTCGCGGGCAACCCGCTTGCTGTCGTGCTGGACGCCGACGACCTGACGACCGAGCAGATGCAGCGGATCGCCTCGGAGTTCAACCTCTCGGAGACGACCTTCCCGACGGCCGCTCCGGAGGGCTCGACGTACGGCCTGCGGATCTTCACACCCACGGTGGAGATCCCGTTCGCCGGACACCCCTCGATCGGCTCAGCGTGGGTGCTGTCCCAGCTCGGCCGCATCGCTCCCGGACCGAACACGCAGGCGTGCGGTGCAGGCCTGCTCCCGGTCGAGGTGAGAGCCGACGGGGCGACCCTCACGGGTGGGCGCCCGACCTGCTCCGACGCTCTCGACCCCGCTCCCCTTCTGGAAGCGCTCGGGCTGGCGTCCGACGACCTTGCCGGGCCGGCGCCGCGGTGGGCCAGCGTGGGTCTCGAGTTCGCCTTCCTCCTCGTCCGGCCTGAGGCGCTGTCGCGGGTGCGCCTCGACGTACCGCGCGTGAGCGCACTGGGCTCGACAGGCGTCTCCCTGCTGGCGTGGGACGGGGCGGTCGGCCGCTGCCGGGTCTTCCCCGGGGGCGCGGGCGTCGTGGAGGACCCTGCGACGGGTTCGGCAGCGCTCGGGCTCGGGGTCTACCTCGCGGCCTCGGGGCTGCTGGCCGACGGGACGCACGGCTACGTGGTGGAGCAGGGGTATGAGATGGGTCGGCCTTCGACCCTCACCTGCACGGTCACCGTCACGGACGGTGAGGCCACCGAGACCACCGTCAGCGGCTCGGTCGTCCCCACCGCCCGCGGCGAGATCAGGGTGCCGGACTGATCCTGAGCAGGACGGACTCCCGGGCCCAGCGCTGAGGCTGAGCCTCTCCGTCCGGGGGTCCCTGGCGCGAGTCGTGAAGCAGGGACAGGACCTCGGGAGACCACGGCTCCTCGGTGACGACCGCGTCCCACGTGAACACGCCCGCAGCCGCACGCACGGTGACCCGAGCCGGACCCGTACCGGGGGAGTCCTGCTCGAGCCCGCCGCAGACCAGCCACGCCGAACCGTCGTGCCAGACGTGCCAGACGAGGGCATCCCCGACCCAGAGGGCACCGGCCTTCTTGGCGGCCTCCTCGGCGGACGGGCTCAGCGGCATGACTGACATCATGGGCGAGTGACGGCGGCTGTGCAGACCGGGGTGACCCGCCCGCCGACCCGTGACCTCGGGCTGATGGTGGTCGCGCTGCTCGCAGTGTCCACCTCAGGTCCGCTGATCGCAGCCACCGTCGCACCCGCGATGGCGATCGCGTTCTGGCGCAACGCGATGGCGAGCGTGGTGCTGGCGCCGGTCGTGCTCGTTCGGAGGCGGCAGGAGCTCAAGGAGCTCAGCGCCCGGGAGTGGCGGCTCGCCGTCCTCGCCGGTCTGCTGCTGGCGCTGCACTTCGCGACCTGGGTGCCGGCGCTGTCCTACACCTCGGTCGCGAGCGCCACGGCGCTCGTGGCGACCCAGCCCGTCTGGTCGGCGCTGATCGCGCGGAGCCGCGGCGAGTCGGTGCCGCGGCAGGTTTGGTTGGGCATCGCGGTCGCCATGGCTGGTGCTCTGCTCCTGACCGGGGCGGACCTCCAGGTGTCCGGCGACGCCCTGCTGGGAGACGGCCTGGCGATCGCGGGTGGGGTCTTCGCTGCCGGCTACATGACGGCCGGCAGCGAGGTGCGACGGTCGGTGAGCACGACGACGTACACCGCCCTCTGCTACACCACGACCTCGGTGCTGCTGCTCGTCGCCTGCGTCGTCGGGGGTCAACGGCTGAGCGGTTATGACGGGCGGGACTGGGCGAAGCTCGTTGCGTTGACCGCCGGTGCCCAGCTGCTCGGCCACTCGCTGTTCAACGTGGTCCTGAAGACGACGAGCCCCACGGTCGTCAGCCTCAGCATCCTGTTCGAGATCCCCGGGGCGGCGGTCATCGCGGCCGTGTTCGTCTCGGGCCAGCACGTGCCGTGGCTGGCGGTGCCCGCAGCGGTGCTCCTGGTCAGCGGCGTGGCGCTGGTCATCCGCTCGTCAGGACGGACGAGTGTCCCTGTCGAATAGCCTGCCGCCCATGCGCTCTCGCCGGTCGTGCCTGCTCGTCCCCGGCAACGACCAGGAACTGGTCCATGCGTCTCGCGGGACCGACGTCGACGAGGTCGTGCTCGACCTGCTCCCCGGGCCCGCACGGGGGGCCGTCGCGGACGCCGTGGCCGCAGGTGGTTGGTCGGCTGCGACCTTGGGCGTACGGGTTCACGACCTCACGACGCCGCACACCTACCGCGACGTCATCGAGGTCGTCGAGACCGCTGGCACCCATCTCGACGTGATCGTCCTGCCGAAGGTCCAGGAGCCAGAGCAGGTCGCGTGGCTGGACCTGCTGCTCCTGCAGATCGAGCGGACCATGGGACTGCCCGAGGGGGGTGTCGCGATCGAGGCCGGAATCGAGAGCGCGATGGGGTTGACGCAGGCCCTGGCGATCGCGCAGGCGAGCGACCGGGTGCAGGCCTTGGTCCTGGGATCGCACGGCTTCGCTGCTGACACGGGCATGCGCTCTCCCTCCTTCGACTTCGCTCTCCAGACCCTTCGCGTGGCCGCCACCGCGGCCGGGGTCCAGGCGGTTGCAGGCCCGTCGGGCAAGCACGTGCACGCTCGTGCAGCAGGGCTGGGTCTCGACGGTGCGTGGGTCGAGGACCCGGACCACATCGCGGTGACGAACGAGGCCTTCGGGCGTGGGGGATCTCACGCCCCTCAGGTGGCTACCGACCAGTAGGCGGTGGGACACTCTGCCGAAACACCGTCTGAAGGAGCGTCATGGGTCGGCTCGCGTCCACCGAGGGTCTTACGGAGATCCAGCAGGAGATCCTGTCCACCGTTCGCACCTTCGTGGACAAGGAGATCATCCCTTACGCGACCGAGCTCGAGCACAAGGACGAGTTCCCCGAGGCGATCGTCGAGGGCATGAAGGAGATGGGCCTGTTCGGGCTCATGATCCCGGAGGAGTACGGCGGCCTCGGCGAGTCCCTGTTGACGTACGCGCTGGTCGTCGAGGAGATCGCCCGCGGCTGGATGAGCGTGTCGGGCGTCATCAACACGCACTTCATCGTCGCGTACATGCTCCGTCAGCACGGCACCGACGAGCAGAAGAACCGGCTGCTGCCCCTGATGGCCACCGGCGAGCTGCGCGGTGGCTTCTC
>JAODNB010000370.1 GCA_025464795.1 Frankiales bacterium | reverse complement strand
AGCGCGCCCGGTTGCTTCACGCCGAGGCCTCCGACATCTCCGAAGCCGCCTCCCGGCGCGCGACGGCCCGGCTGCGCGACCTGGCCGACTCCGCCCTGAAGGTCGAGGGCTGGCAGTCGCTCAACCGAGGCATCGCTCGCGCTGCCCAAGGCTTCGCCGGCGTCCTGTCCGCGAACGTCGAGCTCGCCGGCGACGCGTTCGGGTCGCTCCCAGGCGTCGGCGACGGGAGGTCGCGCACCGCCGCTCGCAAGGCGCTGTGGGCTGCCGGCGCGGCGACGGTCCAGCCCTGGCTCGCGGTCGAGCAGCTCGTCGACCGGTGGCAGGAGGGCGACTACGCCCGCACCGCTGGCGAGGCCGCGGGTGTCTTCGTCCTCAAGGGGCACGGTGGCAAGAAGGAGGCCCTGTTCGGGGCACACAACGCGATGCCGCTCGAGGTGCTGGGCGCCCTCAAGGGCTTCGAGGGCCCCGAGCGCTTCGTCCTCGAGCACGCACAGGCGTCCTTCTGGAAGCAGCTCCAGCACTTCGCGAAGCTCCCGGCGCCCACCGTGGAGGAGCTGCTGCGGGATGGCGTGGACCTCGTGCAGCAGGAGGCACTGGGCGGGCACACCCTGCTCAAGCACGTCGGTCGCGACCTGGAGTTCCTCGGACGCCGGCAGCTCGCCGAGGCTCCCCGCTCGAGGGAGCTGAAGACGATGAGCAGCTTCGCCTCGGAGGAGGAGGCCGAGCTCGCGGTGAACCGCACGCTCGGCTTCGGCAGCAATGCCGCCGAACTGCGAGCCTGGGCCGATTCGCACGAGACGAAGGCGTTGAGGCTCGAGAGCCCCGCGGAGGGGATGGGACTCGTCCGTGGTCCCTCCGGCACCGCCGTGCCCGCGTCGTTTGCCATCATCGAGTTCGCGAAGGACCGCAGAGGCCGAGTGATCCTCAACAGCGCCTTCCTGGAGCCCCACAGAGGAGCCGCATGATCCTGAAGCGCGACCAGCCGATGTACGCGCTGGAGCAGACCCTGATGGCCCACACCGATCAGGGCGCCTACGACCGGTACGAGGACCGCTGGGAAGGCGCGGAGGACTTCATCGCCAAGGCGCCAGCCTTCGAGCTCGAAGAGCTCCGGGAGCAGATCGCCGAGGCGTTCGCGACGCTCGAACCCGCGGCGCGGTTCACGTACTTCAAGCTCAGCGGGGAGTTCGGCACGCCGGAGGAGTTCGACGAGTGGCTGCGTACTCTCGACCGCCGCATGGAGCAGGCGATCGCTGGCGACCACTCGCAGCCGCTGGAGTACCCCGACTCCTGACTGGGACTAGGACGCGAGCGAGGTGCGGGCGGGGAGCTCGTAGGTCAGCGAACTGGAAGCGCGGCGCTGCTTCGCCTGAGGCGTGAAGCGTCGCCCGAACGCGAGTGCGGGCTGCTCCACGAGGCGCCACGAGACGATCGTGCAGACGAACGTCCCGAGCACGCCCAGCGGCACACCCACCCACGGGTCGAGCGGGTGCGTCCAGGTCGCCCAGACGTAGTGCCAGAGGTAGAGGCCGTAGGAGCGCTTGCCGACCCAGACGAGCCAGCGAACGCGGAACACCCGGGAGAGCCACCCGCGGTTCTCCGCGAGGTAGGGCACGAGCTGCGACACCGCGAGGGCCAGCACGAACGGCATGAGGGTGAACTTCAGCTCCGCGTCGCCTCGCCGGGTGGCGACGACCAGCACCAGCGCGAGGCCGGCGAGCGCACGCCACAGGCCGAACCGAGCGACCCGCTCCAGGGCCTTGCGCTCGTGCCACACGAGGGCGCAGAAGGCACCCATGAGCAGCCCGACCGCGCGAGTGTCGGTGCCGAAGTAGATGCGGTCCTGGCCGTCGTTCGTGCCGTCCCAGAACAACCAGGGCAGCGCCGCGGAGATGGCGATCAGCGTGCCGAGCGCGACCAGTCGCATCCGCTTGCCGAGGAAGAGCAGTCCGAGCAGCATCGTGGGCCAGAGGATGTAGAACTGCTCCTCGACCGCCAGCGACCACAGGTGCGACAGCGGCGCTTCCATGCCGCCGGAGATCACGTTCCAGTTCGCGAAGTAGACCAGGGCCATGCCGATGTCCCGCAGGGCACCCGCGACGTCCACCGTGCGCCCGGTGCCGTCGCCGGAGGGGGTCGCGGCGAACCACGTGGAGTCGTGGAAGAACGCCAGTAGCACGCACCAGACGGCCAGGAACACGAACAGGGCCGGCAGCAGCCGGCAGGCGCGGCGCAGGTAGAAGCGACCCAGCGACAGGCGCCCGTGCACGCGGATCTCGTCGAGGATCAGCGCGGTGATCAGGAAGCCGGACAGCCCGAAGAAGACATCGACGCCGTTCGTCGCCCCGAAGAGCACGTCGTGGCCGACGAAGTGGTAGGCGAGCACGAGCAGCAGCGCAAGGCCACGCAGGCCGTCCAGTGCCGGCGAGTGCCCGAGCAGCGCGAACCTGCCCCGTCGCTGGGGAGCGTGGACGCGGCGCGGCAGCGCTGAGGCGATAGGCCTCAAGGCCTGGACGGTCGTGGGGCTCACACAGGAGCCGTGCCCCGGAGGACCCCGCGCGAACCCCGCAGGTACGGAGAACTACCTCACACGGGCAGAGTGGCCTCGATGGCAGCGACGAGCGCCGGGTCGTGCGGGTCGACCATGGGGCGGAACCGCTGGACCGAGCCGTCGGGGCCCACCAGCCACTTCTCGAAGTTCCACTGCACGTCGCCCGCCTTGCCCTCGGCGTCCTCGACGGTGGTGAGCTGGGCGAACAGCGGGTGCTGACTCTCGCCGTTCACCTCGACCTTCTCGAACATCGGGAACGAGACGCCGTACGTCGCGGAGCAGAACTCCGCGATCTCCTCCGCCGACCCGGGCTCCTGGCCGCCGAACTGGTTGCACGGGAAGCCGAGCACCGAGAACCCGCGGTCGGCGTACTCCTCCTGCAGCTGCTCGAGCCCGGTGTACTGCGGCGTCAGCCCGCACTTGGAGGCGACGTTGACCAGGAGCAGCGCCTTGCCGGTGGGCAGCGCTGACGGCTCACCAGCGAGCGTCTTCAGCGGGATGTCGAAGAGAGTCATGAGCTGCAACCTAACCGAAACCTCGTGCTCCTCAACGGATCGGGCGGGGAAAGCTCGCGCGCTTTCCCTAGTGGACAAGTAGGAGATAAAGGACACATCGACAACGCTTGCACCTCGCTCGCGCAAGCCGGATGCTCTCCGACATGACTTCCCGCATGGCCGACCTCGAGCGCTTCTGGATGCGCCGTCGTGCCATGTCCTTCGACGAGCTCTGTCGCCGCCCGGAGACCGCCGCGCGCCCCTAGGCATCCCTGGGGCGACCTCGTCCTAGGAGCCCCCTGTCATGCCGCACGCCCTCTTGCGCAAGCGCATCATCCTGCCCACTGTCACGGTCGTCGCCCTCGTCGGCGGCTTCGAGGGCTACGGCGCCTACACGCGCAGCACGCCCGTCACGTACGACCGCGGGGGGCAGGCGTTCGCCGCGCTCCCGACGGCCACGCCCTCCCCGGTGACCCGGGCGACGGCGAGCGCAGGCGCAACGTCCAGCCCGACCGCAAGCACCCAGCCGAGCGCTGCCCCGTCGCTGGCGGACCTGAGCTCGGCAGAGCCCGTAGCCGCGGGGCTGGCAGGTCCCAGCGCCGCCCCGGTCGTCCTGAAGGGCACAACCGTTCCCCGGACGGGGACCTACGAGCTCGCGGTCAGCGGGTCGGAGAAGGTGAAGTTCGGCGTCGTCAGCTTCTGCAACCAGGACCTGCCGACCCGGACGAAGCTGGTCGTGGCTGCGGCGAAGGGCGAGGCGAAGGGCAGCTACGACTTCGACATCCCGTACGTCCCCGGGCACGCGGGCCAGCACGACGAGCGGCACATCTACCGCTACACGCGGGACGCGGTCTTCCTCGACTACGAGATCGCGACGGTCACCTGCCAGGGCGTCCGCCAGAGCAGCGAGACGAGCTACTCGCCCGCACAGCTACGGGCCAAGCTGCCCCTGTCCGTAGGAAGCAGCTGGTCCAACAAGGGCGGCGACGCGCAGCGGACGGAGACGAGCACCAGCAAGGTCACGGGCCGCCAGACGCTGGTGGTCGCCGGCTCTCCCACTCCCACGTACGTCATCTCGACGACGACCACCATCTCCGGCCAGGAGAGCGGCGACCGCACGCAGACGTGGTGGTACGCGCCCAGCTGGGCTCTGCCGGTCAAGTGGACCGAGACCATCCACGGACAGCGCAGCGGCGCCTCCTACAGCGAGAGCGTGACGGTCACCGTCCTCTCGCGTCCCTGATCTCACTCATCCCTCACACCCACAGCAAACAAGGAGCAACCATGTCCAGACGCGTGCGAAGTCGCACCGGCAGAGTCCTCACGCTTGCGGCGACGCTCGTCGCGGGAGGGCTCGTCGTGCAAGCGAACCAGCCCGCCGAGGCAGGGGTCACCAGGCTCGTGAGCAAGGTGACGGCGAGCGACGGTCAGGTCATCAGCGTGACCAACCACCTGACTCCCACGGCCCGGGCCGTCCTGAAGGACAACAGCCAGGGCAAGCGGACGAAGAAGGAGTACCTCCTGGTCTGGGCAGGTGACGCCAACGCCGCGGACACCACCGGCAAGACCATCCAGGAGACGCGCCTTGCGGTGAACCCGGTGCACCTCGTCAACGAGGACACCGACAACGCCCCGGGCTCGGACTTCCTCGCGGTCATCGACGCCACGAAGGGGTCGAGCACCTACGGCAAGGTCGTCAACACCGCGACCGTGGGCCCGATCGTGGAGAACGAGCCGCACCACATGCAGTACATCTACAACAAGGGCGACAAGGTGTTCGCCGGCGGGCTGTTCAGCGACACGACCTACGTCTTCGACGTCGCGAAGCTCCCCGCCCTCAGCCTGTCCGGCGCCAACCTCCCTCAGGACACGCTGTGCGGCTCGATCCCCGACGCGTACTGGGTCCTCAAGGACCACACGGCATACGGGACGTACATGGGTGGCCCCGACGCACCTGGTCCCTGCACCTACTCGAACGGCCAGACCCGCGTGGGCAACGGCTTCGGCGGGTCGCCCGGTGAGGTCGTGCACATCGGCGCGGACGGCAAGACGCTGAGCGAGAGCCCGTCCGCCCTCCCGGTCGGCGAGGACCCGGTGGACTGCATCAACTACCCGGTGCTCGCCAACGCGACCTGCGCCAACCCCCACGGCATCCAGGTCCGGGAGGACCTGCGGACGCTGATCGCCAGTGACTACGCGGAGCCGCGCAACATCGTGCTCGACCCGGTCAAGCCGCCGGACAGCAACCTGTTCCGCGACACGGTCCGGACCTACTCCATTCAGGACAAGAACAACCCGGTCCTGAAGTCGGTGAGCCACATGCCGGACGGTCCTCGCGTCGAGCGCAACCCTGG
>JAODNB010000158.1 GCA_025464795.1 Frankiales bacterium | reverse complement strand
CAGACGCACAACAGGACCGCTCCCCGAGGGGAACGGTCCTGCTGGGCTGGTGCTGTGGTGCGGGTCAGGCCTTGCCGAGAATGCGGTTCATCTTCGTCCCACAGACGGGGCACAGGCCCTGGGCCATGCGGCGACCGGAGTCGCTCACCTTGACCTCGCCATCGAAGTCCCGCTTCTCCTTGCACTTCACGCAGTAGCCGTTGTAGCTCTCCGCCACGGGGTCCTCCATGTCTCAGACGGGGACTAGGCCCCGATGCCCGCGCCGACGCTTGAGCGTGGCGCTTCGTAGCTAGACCCTAGCGTTCTACGGCGTGATCACGCCGTCAGCGGGCTCCGGGCGTGGCGGAGCGAGGGTCCAGGGGGCCGACCGACGGGGTCGCGGCGCGGTGTCTGCGGGCTCCGCGATGGTGGTGACGAAGTGCGGTGCTGAAGCCGGCGAGGAGACCGGCGAGGGCGCCAGGAGGAGGGAGAACGAGAACACCGAACCGACGTTGAGGGTGGACGCGCAGGTCAGGGTGCCGCCCATCGCGTCGGCGAGCTGGCGGGCGATGTACAGGCCCAGGCCCGTGCCGCCGGTGGTCATGAGCATCGGGTCCTCGACCCGGTGGAACTTGTCGAACACCTTCTCCAGCTGGTCCGCCGGGATGCCTCGGCCGACGTCGTGCACCTCGACGACGGCCCGGTGGCCGTCGACCGTCAGGCGCACGTCGACGGGGGTGCCGGACTTGGAGTACTTGAGGGCGTTGCCGACCAGGTTGGTCAGCACCTGGATCACGCGCACCGGGTCGCAGGCCACCTCGACGCGGTGCTCGGGGACCGTGATCGAGATCCGTGGCCCCTGGTCGCCGAAGTCGCCACAGGCTCGGTGCACGAGGGCGCTCAGGTCGTCGCGGGCCATGTCGACCTTCGCCTGGGCACTTCCCTCCGAGGCGGAGATGCGGGACGCGAGCAGCAGGTCCTCCACGAGGCGGGCCAGGTGGGCAGCTCGGTCGGAGATGACCTCGAGGCACTCGTTGCGCTTGTCCTCGGTCATCAGGTGCCCCCGGCGACGGAGCAGGTCGGCGTAGCCCTTGATCGGCGTGACCGGGGTGCGGAGCTCGTGGGAGACCGTGGCGATGAAGTCGGCCTTCAGGCGCTCGACCTGACGCTCGCGTGTGATGTCGTGGACGATGACGACGTCCTGCACGAGTAGGCCGTCCTCGTCGAAGACCGCGGCGTGGGCGCAGCGCACGACGCGCTGCTCGCCGTCCTCGCGATGGACGGTCAGCTCCACGACGGCGCGGGGGCTCTCGACCGACATCAGCGATCGGCCGGCGAGGAAGGGATCGCGTTCAGAGCCGTCCGGAGCGGTGGTGCTGATGAGGGCAGCGAGCGGACGTCCGAGCGCCACGGCCTCCGGGCGGCCGGTGAGCGCCTCGAGCGCCGGCGACCAGAGCTGGACCACGCCGGCCCCGTCCAGGACGAGGATGCCGTCCGAGGACTGGTCGACGACCGCCTTCAGCTTGCTGCGCTCCTCGACGAGGCGAGCCAGGTGGGCCGCTCCGCGCAGCGCGACGGCAAGCGCGGAGGCGAGTGGCGTGAGGAGCGTGAGCTCGCGCGAACCGAGGTCGCGGTGCTTGTCGCGGGTCGCCAGGACGATGACGCCGACGCGCCTGCCCTCCGCCTCGAGTGGCGCGATCACAGCCCGGCGCCACTCCGTCGGGAGGGGGTCTTGGAGGACCGCTGCGCCCTCAGAACCGCTGCGCCGCAAGAGATCTGCCTCCGCAGGCGATGCCTGCCGGCGCTGGCGTCCTCGTTCGCGGTCGTCGGTGACGCTCGTCGGGTAGCTGCCGCCGGGAAGCGCTGCCGGGTCGAGCACAGCCATCGCCAGGTCGGCCCCGAACGCTTGCCGGGTGAGGTCGAGGAACGACTCGAGCACCTCGTCCGCGTCGAGTCGTCCCGCCAGCACCTGGCTCAGGGCGAGCAGTCGCGAGGACCGTTCGCGCTCGTCTGACTCCTGCGCTGCGGCCTTGAACGCGAACGTCAGCGCCACGGCCGGCATGAGGCTGAAGGGCAGCAGAGCAGGCGCCGAGCCGGCGAGGGTCACGGCCGTGCCGCCCAGGGCCACCGTGCCGATCGCCATGACCGTCGAGAGCTTGGCCCCGTCGCGGACCACGGCCCAGGGCTCGTCGCCGCCGACCACGGCGAGCACCCGAGACAGAGCGATCAGGTTGACGCCCGTCAGGCCGAGCATGCCGAGCGTCAGGCCGGCCGTCGTCCTCAGCGTGAGGCCCTCCGCGGGTACGGAGATGAGGTGCACGGACACGACGAGGACAGCGACGGCAGCGGCCAGGTTCGCACCGTTGAAGACGACCTTGACCAGGCCACGCCGGCGGATCGTCGAGCACAGCACGGTCGCCACGACGGGGACGGCGAGCGCCCATGACCCAGGGAGGACCAGCACGTCGACGACGCAGGCGGCCTCGAACAGCGTGAGCTCCTCGGTCTCCTCGCCGTGCCGCACGCGGACGGCCACCCAGTCGCCTGCGAAGGTCAGCGCGACGCAGAGCGCGACGAGGGTCCAGCCATGGGCCCAGCCCTGCTTCAGCGGGGCGACCGCCGACGCGTCGTGGACCAGGGCGAACGCGAGGAGCTGCGCGAGCACGCCGAGGGCGGTGACGAGGGCGACGAGGCGCCCGAGCCGTCCGAGCCGTCCCTCCATGCCTCACTCCCTCCACAAGCCGATGCCCTCCTCGCGAAGGTCACGAAGAGGACATCGGCACGTTCTCGGCGAACTCGAGTCGGCTAGCTCCAGCTCGCGAAGCTCCACTGGCGGGCGGACCACTGGCGGGCGCTCCACTGGCGAGCCGCCCAGTCGTCCTCCGTCCAGCTGCTACCGGTCCAGGCCGAGGAGCTCCACTGGCGGGCGCTCCACTGGCGGGCCGTCCAGTCGCTGTCGGCCCACTGGCGCGCAGCCCACTGACGTGCGGCCCACTGGCGTGCGGCCCACTCCTCGGCGTCGCCGGCCCACTGGCGCGCAGCCCACTGGCGGGCGGCCCACTGGCGGGCGTCGGGGTCGAGCTCGGCCCACTGGCGGGCGGCCCACTGCCGAGCCTCGGCGGAGAGCTGGGCCCAGGCGTTCGCGGCGGCGGTCGGGTCGTTGTCGGACAGGGCCTGCAGGAAGGCGGCCCAGGCGTTGGCCGACCCAGCGATCGGCGCGGGGATGGTGCTGCGCAGCCGCGGGGTACGGGCGCTCAGCGCGTCGTCCAGAGCCAGGCCGCCAGCGCCGGTGGCACGGCGAGGTCCGCTGACCCCGTACGCGGTGTCGGTCGCCAGGGTCTTGACCTGGTCAGGTGCCAGGTTCGGCCGGTCGGCGAGCAGGACCGCAGCTGCGCCGGACATGACGGCCGTCGAGAAGGACGTTCCGGAGCCCTTGAGGTAGCCGTCCGAGATCTGCGAGTCCGGGTTGGCGTTCCAGACCACGGAACCGGGGGCGCCCGTGCTGACGACGTGGGCGCCGGGGGCCACCAGGTCGGGCTTCGCCACACCCTGTGGGGCCGGGCCCTGGGAGGACCAGTCGGCGACGTCGTCGTCCTTGCGCTTCGAGGTGCCGTTCTCGTCCAGGCCGCCCACGGTCAGCAGGACCGGGTCGATGCCGGGGCTGGTGATGGTGCCTCGCCCGTCCGTCCCGTCGTTGCCCGACGGCACGACGACCGTGATCCCCTTGCGCCACAAGGCTTCCAGAGCGACGGTGAGCGGGTCGATCTGGTACGGCAGCGGGCTGCCGGAGCTGAGCGACAGGTTGAGGACGTCGACGCCAGGAGTGGCGGCCACGGCCTGCAGGCCCTTGAGCACCGTGACGAGGTCTGAGCTCCCGTCGTTGCGGGCGACCTTGACGTCGAGGATGGACGCGCCGGGAGCCACACCGGCGTACATGCCGTCCGAGGACTTCCCGCTGCCCGCGATGAGACCGGCGACGAACGTGCCGTGGCCGTAGCCGTCACCGTCGGACTCGTCGGTGACGTTGAGGTGCTTGACGCGTCCTGCGAGGTCCGGGACGTCGGCGACGCCGGTGTCGACGACGGCCACGGTGACGTTGGCGCCCTGGCCGTCCGGACGACCCAGGCCGAGCGTCGCGCGGACCGTGCTGGCCGGGCCGGGGCTGCTCGCGGAGACGCCGGCGACGCCGACATGACGGTTGGCGAGGATCGCGAGGCCGGACAGGGTGGTGCCCTGCGGCAGGCGGGCGCTGACGCCGTGGATGAGCGGGAGGCGGTCGAGTACCTCACCGCCGGCCGCACGCACTGCGGAAGCGGTGGAGGTGAGGTCCCCTGCACCGGTGACGATCACCTCCTGCAGCGGCGCGCGGCCGGCGGCGGGGGATCCTGGGAGACCCGTCAGGGCGGTGGCACTGGCGAGCGCGAGGGTCAGCAGCACGCCGGCACGCGA
>JAODNB010000129.1 GCA_025464795.1 Frankiales bacterium | reverse complement strand
ACGGCCCAGTGGTCGTTGACCATCAGCTTCCTCATGGGCGCCGTCGCCACTCCGACCCTCGGCCGGTTGGGCGACGGACCGCACCGCAGACGCACCGTCCTGGGCGCCCTGATCGCTGTGTTCGTCGGATGCGTGCTCGCGGCGGTGCCGGGCCCCTTCGCGCTCCTCCTGCTCGGCCGTGGGCTCATGGGCGTCGGGCTCGGCCTGATCCCCTTGACCATGGCGATCGCGCGGGACGCGCTCGAGGGCGAGCACCGCACCCGCATCGTGGGGCTGCTGTCGATCACCGCCGCCGCCGGTATCGGCCTGGGCTACCCGTTGACCGGGCTCATCGCCCAGAACCTGACGTTCCGCGCCGGCTTCTGGTTCGGGGCCGTCGTCGTGGCGGTGGGCTTCGTCCTGGCCTTCCGCGTGGTCCCCGAGGTCACCGACCGCCCGTCGACCCGGCTCGACTGGCCGGGTGCGCTGATGCTCGCAGCCGGCTCGACCGGGGTGCTGCTGGCACTCGGCCAGGCCGAGGTCTGGTCCGATGAGCTCGTCCTCGGCCTCGTCGTCCTGTCCGTCTGGGTCCTGTCCATGTGGGTCATGGTCGAGCTGCGGACGGCTCGACCGCTCGTCGACCTGCGCCTGGTCAAGGACCGCCCTGTCCTGACCGCGGACCTCACCGGGTTGTTCGCCGGCGTCGGCATGTACGCCCTCATGTCGATGATCATCCGGTTCGCGCAGACCCCCCGGACGGAGGGGTACGGGTTCGGCTCGAGCATCGTCGTGAGCGGCCTGCTGCTTGTCCCGCTCAGCATCATGTCGACCGTCGCGAGCCGGGTGGCGCCGATGATCGGCCGCCGTGTCGGGCAGCGCGCCGTGCTCCCCATCGGCTGCTCCGTCTTCATCGCCGCCAACCTGCTGTTCGCCTTCGAGCGCGACCACGTCTGGGAGGTCGCCCTCTCGATGGCACTGGCCGGCCTTGGGATCGGGTGCACGTTCGCAGCACTGCCGGGGCTCATCGTGGCGAGCGTTCCCGCGCACGAGACCGGCAGCGCGATGAGCTTCAACCAGGTGCTGCGCTACATCGGCTACTCGACCGGAAGTGCGCTGTCCGCCACCGTTCTCGAGGCGCACACCCCGGCCGGCAAGCTGCTGCCGACCGCCGGCGGCTACACCACGGTCGCCCTGATCGGCGTGGCCGTCCTCGTCGTCGCCGGCGTCCTCAGCGCGATCCTGCCCGGCCCCGGGACGGTGCCGCGCGAGGAGCTCGTCGACGAGAGCATCGCCGACGCCGTCCCGATGACGGTGGACTGAGTGGCCCGCGGGCACGCGCGTGAGGACCTGCTCACCGCAGCCGTCGACCTGTTCGCCGAGCGGGGATTCGACGGGACGACCACCCGCGACCTGGCTGAGCGCGCCGGCGTCGACGCGGCCCTGATCGCCCGCTACTTCGGGGGCAAGGCCGGGCTCTACCTCGCGGCGCTCGCAGCCGAGCTCGGCGAGGGCCCGCCGCCGGACCTCCTCCAGCCGGAGCGGATGGCAGCACTGCTCGGTCGCCTCGAGGCCCGCGGGCCCGGGCCGGTCTTCCGAGCCGCCGTACGCGCGCACGACGATCCCGCTGTTCAGGCCGCTGCCCGAGAGGCGCTGCACACCCGCCTGGTGGATCCGCTCCGCAAGCGGTTCCGCGACGAGGACCGACCGCAGCTGCGCGCCGAGGTCGTCGCCGCGGCGTTCGCTGGTATCGCGCTCGGGCGGACCTCGGGCGCGTTCGAAGAGCTCGCGAAGGTGCCCGCGGAGGAGCTCGTCCGCCTGGTGCAGGAGCTGCTCACCTCGGAGCGCACAATCGCTTAGGGTCCGCGCCATGACCGACCCGTGGAAGCCACCCCAGCCCGGCCAGCAACCGCAGTACGGCTACCCGCCCACCCAGTACGCGCAGTGGGCCCCGATGGGCGACGGTCCGCCGGGCAAGGTCCGTCCGACGGGGAAGGTCGTCCTGCTGACCGTCGTCACCTTCGGGATCTACGCCTACGTCTACAACTACAAGGTGCACGACGAGATGAAGCAGCACAGCGGTCGCGGCGTGGGCGGCGGGATCGCGTTGCTCCTGACGTTCATCGCAGGCGTCGCGATGCTGTTCGTCACCCCGTCAGAGGTGGGAAACCTCTACCTGCGCAAGGGCCGCCGGGCGCTGGTCAACGGCTGGACCGGCCTGTGGGTGATCGGCTTCGGTGTGGCCGCCTATGTCGGTGTCATCATCACCATCGCCACAGCGCCGACGACGACCGGCTACGACGAGTACGGCGTGGTCACCCACGACCCCGACCTGGGACCCGGCCGCATCCTGGCCCTCGTGGTCCTGGGCATGGCCTTCGTCGCCGGCTCGCTGATCTGGGTGATCAAGACCAACGGCGCCCTGAACCGCTACTGGCAGTCGCTCGAGCGCGGCGAGCTCAACGCGCCACCACCGACACCCGGACCGACCCCTCCCGCGGGGCCTTGATGAGCAGCAGCGGCGCACCCGCCTTCGACACCACCGTCCCGCCGCTGACTCTCACGCGGTAGCCGCGGGGGAAGTGCCGCGCAGGCACGAAGACCTCCGTCAGTCCCGTGGACGGCTTCGCCGTGTAGGTCAGGGAGAACACGCCGTGGGTGAACGACATCGACGTCGGGATCCCTGCAACCGCCCGGGCGTAGGGCCGGATGAGGATGTTCGCCTTGGCCTGCTTCAGGGTCCGCAGGTCGGTGTCCTTGGTGAACAGTCCCTGGCCTCCCGAGTCCGCCGACTCGGTCGTCGGGTCAGACCACTCCTTGTAGTGCCAGTACTCCCAGCCGACGAGGTGCGCGTCAGCGGCGTCCGTGATGCGCGTGACGTCGCCCAGGTCGTCGGAGGCCCCGAACTCCGTGAGCAGCTGCCCGAAGCCGTGCTGCTTCACGTAGGCCGCGGCGTTGCGGAAGACCAGCTCGCCCTGAGGTCCGCAGTCCGGTCCGGCCTTGCCGCCGCTCGAGTGGGTGAGGCCAGCCGTCGTGCAGTACTGGTGCCAGCTCAGGCCGAGCTGCGGGTCGGTGAAGGGCTTCACCGTGCCGAGCGTCGTCTGCGCTCCGTCGTTGAACAGGACGTGGGGCTCGAGCCACACGATGCGCTTGCTGTCCGCCTTGCGGATCGCGGCGATCGCCTTGTCGTACACCGGCTGCAGCAGCTGTGCATCGAAGGCGGGACACCCGGCAGGGTTGGCGCAGGAGGCGAAGGACGTTCCCGGCCACGGCTCGTTCATCAGGTCGTAGCCCAGGACGTACGGGGTCTGCGCGAAGGTCGCCGCGACGGCCTGCCACGCCTTGGCGTAGAGGTCGGCGAGCCCGTTGACGTTCGCGTAGAAGTTGTCGAACGCCCGCGAGGTCGCCGGCAGGAAGTAGTTGCCAGGGAAGCCGGCGTTCACCGGCTGCGGAAGGCCGTCGTCGTCGACCGCCCATGCAGGAAACCCCTCGCCGCGAAACCTCTCGCTGTACAGGTCCTGGTGGAAGTCCAGCAGCACCCAGATGTGGCGGTCGGTCAGCAGCTTGACGACCCTCGCCGTTGCCCTGAGGTACCCCTGGTCGACGACGCCGCGACGCGGCATCACGCCGGCGAACAGCACGCCCAGTCGCACGCTGTTGAACCCCTCGGTCGCGAGGAAGTCGGCGTCCTTGGCGGTGAAGCCGGCGGCCGTGGACGGAGCGACGTACGGTGCCCGCTTCCACACCGCGTTCACGCCGTGCAGCAGCACCACCCGGCCCTGGGCGTCGACGAGCCAGCTGCCCTCGCGGTGCAGCGTTGCAGGAGCTCGCGACGCTTGGGAGGCAGGAGCGACGAGAGCTGCCACGAGCAGCAGGAGGGCGAGGAGGCGGCGCACCCCGATGGTTTCGCCGTCGGCGCTCGAAGTCCTCTTGACCAGTCAATTCATCAGACGTAGAACTCTACGCATGATGAATTCTGTTGAGGTCGCGCACCTGAGCGTCAGCCGGGGCGGGAACGCGGTCCTGCGCGACCTGTCCTTCGTGCTGCGGCCCGGGCAGATCACCGGTCTGCTCGGCCCGAGCGGCTGCGGCAAGACCACGCTTCTGCGCGCGCTCGTCGGCGTCCAGCGCGGTGTGCGGGGCACGGTGACCGTCCTCGGCGAGCCCGCAGGCAGCGCCAGGCTGAGGCGCCGGGTCGGGTACGTCACGCAGGCGCCCGCCGTCTACGCCGACCTGTCTGTCGTCGAGAACCTGCGGTACTTCGCCTCGGTGCTCGGCTCCGGCCGCGTCGAGGAGGTCCTGCAGCAGGTCTCCCTCGCCGACCGTCGCGACCAGCTCGTGCAGACCCTCTCCGGCGGGGAGCGCGCCCGCGTCTCCCTCGCGACCGCGCTGCTCAGCACGCCGGAGCTGCTCGTCCTGGACGAGCCGACCGTGGGGCTGGACCCGGTGCTCCGCCGCGACCTGTGGCAGCTGTTCCGGCGCCTGGTCGACGAGGGGGCGTGCCTGCTGGTCAGCAGCCACGTCATGGACGAGGCGCAGCGCTGCGACCGCCTGCTGCTCATGCGCAACGGCAGGTTCGTCGCCGACGCGACGCCGGGCAAGCTGCTCGAGACGACGGGCGCGAAGGACGTCGAAGGCGCGTTCCTCGCCCTCGCGGAGGCAGCAGCATGACCGCACGAGTGACCCTGGCGACCGCCCACCGGGTGCTGACCCAGCTGCGTCGCGACCCGCGCACGATGGCGCTGATGCTCGTCGTGCCCCTGGTCCTGCTGACCCTGCTCCGCTACGTCTACGACGACAGGCCGCAGGTGTTCGACCACGTCGGAGGTCCTCTGCTCGCGCTCTTCCCGTTCATCACGATGTTCCTGGTCACGTCCGTGGCCATGCTCCGCGAGCGGACCAGCGGCACCCTGGAGCGGCTGCTCACCACGCCCCTGGGACGCGGCGACCTGCTCGTCGGCTACGCGCTCGCGTTCGGCGCCGTAGCGCTGCTGCAGACGGCGCTCGCCTCGACCGTCGCTCTCTGGTTGCTGGGACTGGACCTCGCCGCCTCCCCCGCGCTGGTCGTCGTCCTCGCGCTGCTCGACGCCCTGCTGGGGGTCGCCCTCGGCCTGTTCCTCAGCGCGTTCGCACGTTCGGAGTTCCAGGCGGTGCAGTTCCTGCCCGCCTTCGTGCTCCCCCAGCTCCTGCTGTGCGGGCTGTTCGCACCGCGCCACTCGATGGCGGCCGTGCTGCGGTGGCTGTCGGACGCCTTCCCGCTGACCTACGCCGTCGACGGCATGCAGCGGCTGACCGCCTCCGGCGAGGTGACCCGCGGGCTCCTTACCGACCTGGCCGTGGTGGGTGGTGCGTCGCTGCTCGCCCTGGTCCTCGGGTCGTGGACGCTGCAGCGGCAGAGCGCATGAGCCCAGCCGGTCGTCGCCCCGGGGACAGCGGCACCCGTGAGGCCATCCTCACCGCCGCTCGGGAGGGGTTCAGCGCTGCGGGGTACCGCGGCACGTCGCTGCGGGCGATCGCGCGGGAGGCCGGTGTCGACCCGGCTCTCATCACCCACTACTTCGGCAGCAAGGACGCCCTGTTCGAAGCCGCCCTGGCACTCCCGCTCGACCCCGGAGCGCTCGTCCCCCTGCTGCTCGCCGAAGGGCTGGACGGCCTCGGCGATCGCATCGTGCGGGCCTTCCTGGCTGTCTGGGACGGCACCCCTGGCCAGGGCCCCATGCTGGCGATGCTGCGCTCCGCCGTGACGCACGAGGACTCCGCCGAGCGACTGCGCGAGCTGCTCACCCGGGTGCTGCTCCGACCTCTGGCCGAGGGAGCCGGGAAGGGGGACGCCGAGCTGCGAGCGGCCCTCCTCGCCTCCCAGGTCGCCGGACTGGCCGTTGCCCGCTACGTGCTGAAGATCGAACCGCTCGCCTCCGCCACGGCCGACCAGCTCGCGCCGCTTCTCGGGCCCACGTTGCAGCGGTACCTCACCGGAGCCCTGGCCTGACGCCTTGCCGTTGTCCCAGCGACACCGCTGCTCGCTCTGCGCTAGATAGGGCGAGGGGTCTCGAAGGTGGCCTTCAGCTTGCCGGTCCAGGTGGACAGGACCGGCGTCGCGTCGGCCAGCCCGAGGGACTCGAGCTCCTTGGCGATCGGGTGCGTGCCCAGCTCCAGCGTGACGCCGTCGCCGAAGGCCATCGACGACTCGCCGCCGCCCTGGGTGAAGGCGGTGGCGTGCGGGACCCCGTCGATGAGCGTGTACGAGGTCAGCTCCATCGGGTCCATGACGTCCGTGCCGCCCGCGGGGACCGTGAGGCGCAGCACCAGCTCGCCGTCCATCGTCAGGGTCCACGTCGACGCGCCGTCGGTGTCGACCACGTCGATCTGCTCGACCGTCTTGGGGAAGCCCCAGATGACGTTGCCGGCCTCGCACGTGAAGGCCTGGTCCACGGGCAGGTGCGTGATGAAGTTCCCCTCGGGCCCGCCACCGGAGGGACGGACGAACAGGATCGTGCCCACCTCGTGGTAGCTGCCGAGATCGTTGTCGCGGTAGTCGATGAGCCCGAGCGCGATCTGCGCGCGGCCTGGGGAGGACTCGATCACCTCGAACTCGGACGGGCACAGGGCAGCCGCAGCGGCCGCGTCGACCTCGTAGATGACCGTGGCCGCGGAAGCGTCACGCACCACCACCGGCATGGTCACGGTCTGACCGGCGATCTCGTAGCTCGTCATAGAACACGTTCTACCACCCGGCGCGAGGTCAGCGATACTGGACGAGATGGACCGACACGGGGGTGGCACATGAACGCAGTTGAGGTGCGCGGGCTGCGCAAGTCCTACGGCGAGCTCGAAGCCGTGAAGGGCGTCGACTTCGAGGTGAAGCCGGGCGAGACCTTCGGCTTCCTCGGCCCCAACGGGGCAGGCAAGTCGACGACCATCAAGATCCTGTGCACCCTCGCGAAGGCCACCGGGGGCAGTGCGCGGGTGGCCGGCTTCGACGTCACCACCGAGCGCGACCAGGTCCGTCGCCACATCGGCCTCGTGTTCCAGGACACGACGCTCGACAGCTACCTGTCGGCCGAGCAGAACCTGAAGTTCCACGCCGAGCTCTACGGGATGCCGCGCGAGACCGTGCAGCCCCGGCTCGAGCAGGTCATGAAGATGGTTGGGCTGTGGGACCGCAAGGACTCGAAGGTCCTCACCTTCTCCGGTGGGATGAAGCGCCGGCTCGAGATCGCTCGGGGCCTGATGCACTCACCCCGGGTGCTGTTCCTCGACGAGCCGACGGTGGGCCTCGACCCCCAGACGCGCGCGTCCATCTGGGAGTACATCCACCAGCTCCGTCAGCAGGAGGAGATCACCATCTTCCTCACCACGCACTACATGGACGAGGCCGAGCACTGCGACCGCATCGCCATCATGGACGTCGGCAGGCTCGTCGCCCTGGACACCCCCGCCGCCCTGAAGGCCAGCGTCGGCACCGACCGTGTGACCATCCGCACCGACAACGACGCCCTGGCGCTGGAGAAGCTGCCCCACGCAGTCCAGACCGAGGACGGCATCGTCATCAACGTCGAGGACGGCGAGGCCTACGTGCCCAAGCTGTTCGGATCCCTGGGGGTCGCGATCACCAACGTCAGCATCAGCAAGCCGTCGCTCGACGACGTCTTCCTGTCCTACACCGGTCGCACCATTCGCGACTCCGAGCAGGCTCCGGGCATGCCCGCCTTCATGGCAGCGATGGCCCGCCGATGACGACCACCTCACCTGCGGCCGTCGCGGCCGTCGCCGTCCCCGCGCGCACCGCGGCGCTGGACCTGCGGGCCATCAAGATCGTGGTGCAGCGCGACCTCATCCGCACCTACCAGGACAAGACCCGGTTCGTCTCCCAGCTGGTGCAGCCGCTGCTGTTCCTGTTCGTGCTCGGTTCGGGACTCGGTTCCTTGACCAAGGGCTCCACGGGGGCGCTCGACCTCAAGACCTTCATGTTCCCTGGCATCCTCGCGACCTCGACGCTGTTCACGGCGATGTTCTCCGCGATGTCGATCGTGTGGGACCGCGAGTTCGGGTTCCTGCGCGAGATGCTCGTCGCGCCCGTGCGCCGCAGCAGCATCATCCTCGGCAAGGCCCTCGGCGGTGCGACCATCGCGACGGCCCAGGGGCTGATCGTGCTGGCGCTCGCCCCCGCGGTGCACGTGCCCGTGAGCTTCGGGCTGATCGTCACCCTGATGGCCGAGGTGTTCCTGCTGTCGTTCACGCTCACGGCGTTCGGCCTGGCGATCGTCGCGCGCATCACGCAGGTGCAGACCGTCATGGGCCTGATGCAGGTCCTGCTGCTCCCGCTGTCGTTCCTGTCCGGTGCGCTCTACCCCCTGTCGAACCTCCCCCAGTGGCTCAGCATCGCCGTGCGGTTCAACCCGCTGACCTACGCGGTCCACCCCATCAGGCAGGCGGTCTTCAACCACCTGGACATCACCCCCGCGGTCCGTGCGCGCCTCACACCACCGATCCAGTGGTTCGGCTGGGACGTCCCGAACTGGTTGCAGCTCCTCCTGGTCGCGACGATCGGCATCAGTCTGCTGGCCACCGCCATCCGTCAGTTCCAGAAGGTCGAGTAGCTACAGGTCGATGCCGGTCAGGACGAGCACCTTCTCCTCGGTGAGGTCGTGCATCGCAGACGCGAGCCCCTCCCGGCCGGTGCCGGAGTCCTTGACGCCCCCGTACGGCATCTGGTCCGCCCGGTAGGACGGCACGTCGTTGATGATGACGCCGCCGACCTCGAGGACCGCGCCGGCCCGAAAGGCTGTCTGCAGGTTCGAGGTGAACACCCCTGCCTGCAGGCCGAACCGGGAGTCGTTCACGGAGGCGAAGGCGTCTTCGACTGAGTCGAAGGCGCTCAGGACCATGACGGGCCCGAACACCTCCTCGTCGACGACCTTCGCCCCCGCACCCACCCCTTCCAGGACCGTCGGCACGATCGTCGCTCCGGACCTGCTGCCCCCGCACAGCAGGTGCGCTCCGGCGTCGACTGCCTCGGTCACCCAGCTCTCGACGCGGATCGCCGCGTCCTCGTTGATCAGCGGTCCGACGTCGTCCGCCACGGAGAGGTTCGCGACCTGCTTGACGACGCGGTCACGGAAGTCGTCGTAGATCGACGCCGCGACCAGCACCCGCTGGACGGACACGCAGGACTGCCCTGCTTGGTACATCGCGAACGTCGCGGTGCGGGAGGCGGCCCAGTCGAGGTCGGGGGTGTCCTCGCACACCACAACCGCCGCATTGCCTCCGAGCTCGAGGATCACGTGCTTGCGGGGCACTGCATCCCGGATCGACCAGCCGACGGGCACCGAACCGGTGAAGGACACCACCGGCAGCCGCGGGTCCTTCACCAGGGCGGCCGTCTCCTCGTTCGACATCGTCAGCACCGCCCACGCGCCCTCGGGCAGGTCTGTCTCGGCCAGCAGCTCCGCCAGCAGCAGGGCCGACCGCGGTGTCGCAGGGGCGGGCTTCAGCACGATGGGCGCACCGACGGCAAGGGCCGGCGCGACCTTGTGAGCGACCAGGTTCAGCGGGAAGTTGAACGGCGCGATCCCGAGGACAGGTCCGCGAGGGACACGTCGCACGAGCGCGAGCCGGCCGGTCGCCGCCGGGTCGGTGTCCAACCGCTGCAGGTCGCCGCTCCACCGCCGCGCCTCCTCGGCCGCCCACCGGAACGTCGAGACCGCACGTGCGGTCTCGGCCGCGGCCCACTTCTCGGGCTTGCCGTTCTCCGACACGTTGACTGCCGTGAACTCGTCGGCTCGCTCAGCGATGCCGCGGGAGAGGTGGTCCAGCGCCCCGGCGCGCACCGAGGCCGGCAGCCCGGCGAGCTCCTTGCGCACCTCCCATGCCCGTGCGACGGCTGCTTCGACCTCAGCGGCGGTGCTCATGGTCTCAACCTAGTCCTCGGGACAGCCTTCTCGAGGGGTCGCGCCCGACGAAGCCGCTCGGCATCGCTGAAGCCCTCAGCGCGCTGCCGCACCAGGAACTTCGGGACGCACAGCGACCA